>DATGTY010000338.1:0-4739 GCA_035301605.1 Chitinophagaceae bacterium
TTAATAACGGGGAAACTTCTTTTAAAGGAGATCCCTTATTAAAAAGGTTTGATGCTGGAGCCAACATTCAATTGGGATATGAATTTGCAATGGGGCTAAACATTATATTGAATGGTAACTTGGGATTAATCAATATTGCTGATCAGTTGGGTTCTGATTCTGATGATAGTATGAAGAATACTAATTTTGGGGTGATGTTAGGTTATACATTTTAGCATATAGATTAGATTATTTTATAAAAAAAGCTGTTCATCTTGTGTAGTGAGCAGCTTTTTTAGTGTATATGAGGGAAAGAATTGTGAAAATATATGTGAAAATATAGAATATCCGTATATTGCCATCCAGTCTCTTTCAAAATGTAAATATTAAATCTATGTTTAAGAAAATTGGTACCGCTGTCTTATTATTAATGACGTTTGCTGCATGTAATAGTAATAAAAAAGGAAACGGAGGTGGAGATAATCCGCTTTTGCATAAAAGTACTTTGCCGTTTCAGGCACCCCCTTTTGATAAAATTGAAGTATCTGACTTTCTGCCTGCTTTTAATGAAGGCATGAAGCAGCATTTGAAAGAAGTAGATAGTATTGCGAATAATCAGGAAGCTCCTACTTTTGAAAATACGCTGGTTGCTTTGGAGGAGAGTGGCAGTTTATTAAGTCGGGTTCAGCATGTGTTTAATATTCTTACCAGTGCCAATACGAATCCAAAGTTACAAGATATTCAGAAAGAAGTGTCTCCAAAACTGGCTTCTCATTTTGATGCGATTTATCTGAATAGTAAATTATTTCAACGGGTAAAAGCGCTTTATGAAGAACGAGAGTCCCTGAATTTAGACTCCGAATCTTTGCGTTTAGTAAAATATTATTATAAAAGATTTGTAAGAGCCGGAGCAGAATTGTCTAAGGCAGATAAAACCCAATTGAAAAAATTAAATCAAAAAGCAGCCACCTTGAGTACAAGTTTTGTAAATAAACTTCTGGCTGCAACAAAAGATGGAGCCTGGATTGTAGATGATACTGCTAAATTAACAGGATTGTCATCTGATCGCATTAAAAAAGCAAAACAAGATGCCAAAAAAAGAAAACTTTCGGGGAAATGGTTAATTTCATTGCAGAATACTACACAGCAGCCTCTGCTAGAGGAATTGGATAATAGAGCATCCAGATTGACACTATTTAAACATTCCTGGAATAGAGCAGAGAAAGGAGACAGCAATGATACCCGTTCTGTGATTAAAAAACTGGCTCATGTGCGTGCCGAGAAAGCACAATTATTAGGCTTTGATAATTATGCTGCCTGGAAGTTACAGAATCAAATGGCAAAGAATCCACAAACAGTGAATAAATTTTTGAAAGGATTAGTGGATCCTGCTGTTGCTAAAGCAAAAGAAGAAGCTGCAGATATTCAAAATCTGATTGATAAACAAGGTGACGATTTTGAATTGTCTCCTGCTGACTGGAATTATTATAGTCAGATTATTAGACATAATAGGTTTGGATTAAACGCGGATTCACTTAAACCTTATTTTAAGTTAAATAATGTTTTGGAGGATGGTGTATTTTATGCGGCACATTTACTCTATGGGATTTCTTTTGAAGAAGTGCATGATATTCCGGTTTGGCAGGAGGATGTAAGGGTTTTTAAAGTGATAGATAACGATGGTAGTCCAATGGGATTATTTTATTGTGATTATTTTAAAAGAGATAATAAAGGGGGAGGAGCTTGGATGAGCAACTTGGTTACACAGTCCAAATTGTTGCATCAGCAACCTGTAATCTATAATGTGGCCAACTTTCCCAAGCCGTCAGATGGAGAACCTGCTCTGTTGAGTTTTGATGAAGTAACCACCATGTTCCATGAATTTGGTCATGCTTTACATGGTTTCTTTGCTAATCAAAAATATCCAAGCTTATCAGGAACTAGTGTAGCTAGAGACTTCGTGGAATTCCCTTCCCAGTTTAATGAACATTGGGCTTTGACCCCGAAGGTACTAAAGAATTATGCTGTCCATTATAAGACCGGAAAACCTATTCCTAAAAGAATGGTGGAACAAATCAAAAAATCTGCTCAATTTAATCAAGGCTATATGTTGACAGAATTATTGGCTGCAGCGGAATTAGATATGCAATGGCATTTATTACCAGCGGATGAAACCGTTAAAAATGTTGATTCTTTTGAATTAAAGTCTTTGAAAAAGGTAGGCATTTATTATCCGCCTGTACCTCCTCGCTATCGCTCCAGCTACTTTATGCATATTTGGGGAAATGGTTATTCTGCTGGCTACTATGCTTATTTATGGACAGAAATGTTGTCTGATGATGCTTTTGTTTGGTTTGAAAATCATGGTGGCATGACCAGAGAGAATGGACAGCGCTTCAGGGATATGATTTTATCTCAGGGAAATACAAAAGATTTAGCGGAAATATATAGGGCTTTTGTTGGTCATGATCCGCGGATTGAACCTATGCTAAAAGATAGGGGGATTGAATAAGGATTAATGTTCAATGATTAATGAATTGAATACTGTTGTTCATTAATCATTAATCCTTACCTTTGCATTCTAATATTGGATATTTTCATGAGTGACCCTATTAAGCATGAATGTGGCTTGATTTTTATGAAATTACGCAAGCCCATTTCGTATTATTTAAAGGAGTATGGTACAGCCTTTTATGGATTAAATAAGTTGTACCTCTTGATGGAAAAGCAGCACAATCGCGGGCAGGATGGCGCAGGTTTGGCTACCATGAAACTGCATACAGAACCGGGTTATCCCTTTCTGCATAGAGCCAGAAGTAATGCGAAACAACCTATTCCCGACCTTTTTGAAAAAATTTTTGAGGATGTAGAGGATATTGGAAAGTATCAACCTGGAATGTTTAAATATCCCGGATTGATGAAAGGAAATATGCGTTTTCTGGGAGAATTAATTCTTGGACATCTTAGATATGGTACGCAGGGGCAGAATAATTTGGAGCTTTGTCATCCGTTCGTTGCATACGATCCTATACCTTCCCGGAATATTGCCCTGGCAGGGAATTTTAATATTGTTAATGTCAGAGAGCTCTTTGACCAGGTAAATATTCATCCCGAAAAATTGCATGCAGAATCTGATTTGGCTGCGATGCTGGAAGTATTAAAGTATTTTATTTCTGAAGAAGATGAAAGATGTCCTGAGCAGTTAGATATTATTAAAATATTGAAACAGGCGGTTCCTCTTTTTGATGGAGGCTATCATTTGGGAGGCCTTATCGGTAACGGAGATGGGTTTGTCTTAAGGGATCCTAATGGGATTCGTCCCTCTTATTATTATGTAGATGATGATATAGTGGTTGCCGCATCTGAACGCCCGGCCATACAGACCGCCTTTGATGTTTCTATTGATGAAATTAAAGAATTAGAACCCGGGCATGCTTTAGTGGCGAAGGAAAACGGGGATGTGCTTAATGAAGAAATTATAGAGCCGGGAGAAAAAAGGTCTTGTAGTTTTGAGAGAATATATTTTTCCAGAGGGAATGATCGAGATATCTACAAAGAACGTTTGTCTCTGGGCTATACGCTCTCCAAGAAGGTACTGGAGGCGGTAGATTATAATTTGAAAAATACAGTATTTTCTTTTATTCCTAATACTGCCGAGGTTGCATTTTATGGCTTAACGAAAGGCCTGGAGCACTATTTGAATGAAATAAAAGTTGAGCGCATAGCCAGTTGGGGAAATAATATAGATTCTGAAAAGCTTTCAGAGATGATTAATCGCCAGATTCGTATGGAGAAAATTGCGATTAAGGATGTGAAGATGCGGACTTTTATTACGGCGGATGAGAGTCGTAATGAGATGGTGCAACATGTTTATGATATCACTTACGGAACGGTTAAACCGGAAGAAGATACTTTGGTGGTTATAGATGATTCTATTGTGAGAGGGACTACGCTGCGTCAAAGTATCATAAAAATGCTGGATAGGTTGAATCCTAAACGTATTATTGTGTTGTCTTCTGCACCACAAATACGTTATCCTGATTGTTATGGTATCGATATGAGCAAAGTGGGCGATTTTGTGGCCTTTCGTGCTGCAGTTGCCTTGTTGAAGGAAAGAGGAGAGGGACATACTCTTGAGAAGGCCTATGGTCTTTGTAAAGAGCTCGCAAAGACGGATACACTAGACGCGCAAAATGTACTTCGACTGATATATAAAAAGCTGACAACGGAAGATATTTCGGCTAAAATTGCAGAAATTGTCACTCCTGAAGGGGTGAAGGCCAAAGTAGAAGTCATTTATCAATCTATTGAAAATCTACATGAATCTTGTCCTGATAATTTGGGGGATTGGTATTTTACCGGAAATTATCCTACCCCGGGTGGAAATAGAGTGGTGAATAGAGCTTTTATGAACTTTATGGAAAACAAAAACGAGAGAGGATATTAATTGGTTATCTCAAATTGGTGTTATCCGATTTTGAATTAAGATTATTATCTTTTATTTGATATGCGTCTGAAAAAACTCAGAAAATTTTATCGCTTTTTTCATGGGTTGAATGAGCTGGAAGAGCGAGGCGCTGAGTTTTTACACATGCATGAAATCCCTTTAAAGTGGTTACATGACAGGTTGACAGCGCCGCAGTTTTTAATACTTTCGGGAATACTAGTTGGGTGTACTGCTGGTTTGGCCGGGGTCTTATTTAAGGTCATTGTTCATTATATTCAGCATTTTTATTTACAAAGCTATCAACTTTCTTTTT
>DATGTY010000339.1:0-3838 GCA_035301605.1 Chitinophagaceae bacterium
ATCCAGAGCAAAAGTTTAGAATTGTTACTCTATAGCTCTGACCAATTCATTAAACATGATGAGGAGGCGTTTTATGGCTGTCGTTTCCTTGCCCACAAAAAGGACAGAGATAAGATTGTAAAAGCCCGTGATATCTTAACAACAAGATTAGATTCCCCGGTAACGATTAAAGAATTGGCTCGAATGGTAGCCATGAATGAATGCTATCTAAAGAAAGGCTTTAAAGCCATGTTTGGAACGACCATTTACGATTATTTTCAAAAAGAGCGGATGGATCGTGCACGTTTTCTCTTAAATGAAAAGGGACTACCCGTATCAGAAGTAGCCATCATGATGGGATATTCCTGCATTTCACATTTTAGTACCGCTTTCAAGAAACACACCGGCATCAAACCTTGCGAGTTATTAAGATGATTTCTTAAAATAGACGCAGTTGTTTAGGGAACAACCGGAAAGATTTTCGGTGGAAGGGAGTTGCTCCATACTCTAGTATAGCTTTTCGATGAACCTTGGTGGGATAACCTTTATTTTTCTCCCATTGATACATCGGAAATTCCTTGTGCAAGTGCTTCATATATTCATCTCTGTAGGTCTTTGCTAAAATACTGGCAGCTGCTATGGAAGCATATTTTCCGTCTCCTTTTATGATACATTCATGTGGAATATTCGGATAAGGAGTAAATCTATTCCCGTCAATTAACAAAAAATTAGGCTTCTCAGAAAGCTGTTCTACTGCAAAGTGCATCGCACGGAAGGAGGCATTGAGAATATTAATTTGATCAATTTCTTCGTTATCTATATGAGCTACGCCATAGCTTATCGCTTCTTTTTCAACAACAGTCCGCAACAGATCTCTATCCTTTTCTTTTAATTTTTTTGAATCATCTAAAAGAGGATGTTTAAACTTTTCAGGTAAAATGACTGCCGCTGCAAATACAGGTCCTGCCAGACAACCTCTTCCAGCTTCATCACATCCGGCTTCCCGCCGATTTTTCCTTCTATAAGAATGTAACATAGCCGTAAAGTTCCGAAATAATCAGGATATCTGAGCTGATTGTTCATATTAGCCGCTTTAGGCTTTAAGCTTTTTCTACTATATCTTTGCACCCCATGAATGATATGCTTGTTTCCAAACGCACGCGACCGGTTGCTATCTGGCTTTTGGTAGGTGTTTTTATGATTATGATCCAGGTGCTACTTGGTGGAATTACACGGCTCACCGGTTCCGGATTATCTATTACAGATTGGGATGTGATTGTTGGGTCTGTGCCTCCTTTGAATCATCATGATTGGGTCGTTAAATTTCATGAATATCAACAGACACCACAATTTCGTTTGATTAATTCTGACTTCACATTACAGAATTTCAAATCAATTTTCTTCTGGGAATGGTTTCATCGCTTTTGGGCACGGTTATTAGGTGTTGTTTTCCTTATTCCTTTTATCATATTCCTCATACAGAAAAGGTTTGTCAGAGGCATGGTAAAACCCATGATTATTCTGTTTCTCCTAGGCGGTCTGCAAGGATTAATAGGGTGGATTATGGTCATGAGCGGTCTGACCGGAAACAATATTAGAGTCAATCACATAAAGCTAGCCATCCATTTCATTTCGGCCATGGTATTACTTTGCTATACCCTGTGGTTTGCACTCAAATTATTAATCAAAGATAAAAAAAGAACTCCGGCGCCTAAGTTGCATAAATTCACAGCCTGGATGATTGCAGTGCTTGGCGTTCAGCTTGTCTATGGAGGCTTCATGGCAGGATTACATGCTGCGCTTGCAGCGCATACCTGGCCCGACATCAATGGCAGAGCCATACCTGCAGGAATGGGACGTCTTTCCCCTTTCATCAATGACCTTACCGGCAACCCCATTACCGTTCAATTTATTCATAGAGGACTGGCTTATTTGCTTACCATATTAACTATTTTTTGGTGGCTCAAAGCGAAAAAAACGAGTTCTGGAAAATTATTAGCGCGTCTTTCATGGATTCCGCTGGCCTTTGTCCTTATTCAAGTAATCTTAGGGATACTCACGGTCTTAGAAAGAACCATTGACATTCCTATTGATTTAGCAGTAACCCACCAATTCGTAGGGATGTTGTATTTGGTTTCTCTGTTTATTATGTTGTACCTTGGAAAAAGAAAAAGCCAGGCTGCCATCGCTTAATTGTAAAAACAGCCTTTTTTTTAAATAGAATAAATATGAGACACCCCATTCAAACCGGCTTATGTGCATACGGCATGTCAGGACAAATCTTTCATGCACCTTTTCTATCCTGTATGGAAGAATTCGACTTCGTTGCCGTCACCGAAAGACATACAAAGAAAGCTGGAGCACGCTACCCACAGGTCACATCTTATGCCTCTGTTGATGAGATGCTGAATAACCCGGAGTTAGAATTAATCATTGTCAACACACCAAATGTCACACATTTTGAGTATGCTAAAAATGCCTTACTTGCAGGCAAGCACGTTGTAGTAGAAAAACCTTTTGCAGCTACGGACGAAGAAGCAAAAATATTGGTAAATCTTGCCAAAGAGCAATCCAAAAGTTTGATGGTTTATCAAAATCGGCGATGGGACAGTGACTTTAAAATAGTAAAAAAAGTCATTGAAGAAAAAAAGCTAGGATCCCTCATCGAAGCCAATATCCATTACGATCGTTACAAAATGGAACCCAGTGCTAAAAAACATAAAGAGAAAGCCGACCCCGGAGTTGGACTTATTTATGACCTGGGACCACATATTATCGATCAGGCCATCGCTTTGTTTGGGAAACCGAAAGCTGTTTTTGCTAGAGTGCAACATCATCGACCTGAGTCTCTGGTAGATGACTACTTTTCTATTCAGCTACTCTACCCTAACTTCAATTGCACCTTAAAATCTAGTCTATTAGTCAGAGAACAAGGACCGGGCTATATTTTACATGGAACAGAAGGTAGTTTCTTAAAATCTCGTTCTAATTTTCAGGAAGATCGACTCAAAGAGGGTATTTCTCCATGCAATTCTGATTGGGGAGAAGAACCGGAGGAGGACAAAGGATTACTGCATACAACGCAAGAAGGAGAAACCATTCGACAATATATCTCTTCCCCAAAAGGAGATTACAAAGGTTTTTATAAAGCTGTTTATCAACATATTCGTGAAGGACAACCTTTTCCAATTCCGCTATCTGATGTATTGCTCAACATGCGTATTATCGAAGCAGCTATCAAAAGTCAGGAAAATAAAATGGTCGTAAATTTGGATTAATCCCAACTTTACGACCCTCCAAATTTATTATTTTCTTCCTTCTATTTTACAAGAATCTGATCGCGACCAGGGCCTGTAGAAACAAACTGCACTGGTGTGTTCAGATATTTTTCTACAAAAGTTAAATAGGAAAGCATCTCATCCGGTAATGTACTGAAAGATTCAGCAGCAGCTGACGGTTCTTCCCAAGCATCAAACTCCGTATATACCGGCTCCACATCCCCCTCTAAACTATACGGCAGATGTTCTGTTTGTTTTCCATCAACTTTATAAGCGGTACAAGCTTTCAGACTGTCAAATTCATCTAATACGTCAGCTTTCGTCATTACCAATTGCGTAACACCACTCAACATACAAGTGTAGTTCAATGCCACCAAATCAATCCAACCACAACGCCGCGGACGGCCGGTAACTGCACCAAATTCATTGCCCACCTTGGCTAATTTAGCTCCTGTTTCATCAAATAACTCCGTAGGGAAAGGACCTCCACCCACGCGGGTACAATAGGCTTTGGTGACACCAATGACTTCGCCAATTTTCGAAGGAGCAACCCCAAGTCCTGTGCAAACAGCAGAAGAAAT
>DATGTY010000340.1:0-5042 GCA_035301605.1 Chitinophagaceae bacterium
GCAACGATATTTTCAATATGAACAAACAATATTTGAGCAAATAAATGCTCTAATTCAGTCAGAAAAAGAAAAGACTATTGTTATTCAAGAAGCACTTTTGAATGAAAAATATATCATTAAAAAACTTTTCCCTTTCGCTAAGGAGGAGCAAATAGATTGGCAGTTGGTGGCAGCTTTGTCGGCTGTGGTGAATCAATTTACTATTATTACGGGAGGTCCGGGTACCGGAAAAACGACGACTGTCGCCAAGGTTTTGGCTTTATTGTTTGGTTTGTTTCCGGACTTAAAAGTAGCGCTTGCAGCACCTACCGGAAAAGCTGCTACACGAATGTCGGAATCTTTGAAAAATGCTGCTGAATCAGATCCCTTTGCGAAGATGAAAATAGGTGAATCTTTGTCTCAATTAGAACCATCTACAATGCATCGGCTGCTTGGTTATCAGCGCGATAATATCTATTTTAAGCATAATCGGGATAATCCTATTTCCTATGACTTGGTCATTGTAGATGAATCTTCCATGTTGGATGTAGCACTTTTTTCTAAATTTTTAGAGGCTATAAATCCGAAAACAAAAGTGGTGTTGTTGGGAGATAAGGATCAATTGGCTTCTGTGGAGGCCGGAAGCCTGTTTGGGGACTTATGTAGCGCTGTACCACCCAATAGGTTTAATGAAGACCGGATTGCCTGGATGAATCAATTTATGGATGGAGCGAATAAAATAAAAAGTAGTTCAGATAAAGATAACCATCATTTGTTTTCAGGACATGTTATTGAATTGAAACACAGTCATCGTTTCTCGGATGATGAAGGAATTGGAAAATTGAGTAAAGCTATTATTCATAGTCAAAAGGAAATAATACAGGGCTTTTTTGAGAATACAGATGCTCGTGTTTTAATGGATACCCAAAATGACAGAAGCATCTTTCCGAATTTTGTGGCAGGATATAAATCGTATATTGAAGAAACGGATATTAAATCAGCTTTTAAAAAGCTAAATCAACTTCGGGTTTTGTGTGCCGTAAGAGAAGGTCCGGATGGAATTTATGCTTTAAATAGAGAGATTGAACGTCTTTTGGAACGGAAAGGATGGATTATCAAAAATAGTGATTTTTATGAGAATCGTCCTGTTATTATCAACAGCAATAATTATGAGTTAGGACTATTTAATGGAGATATTGGTATCGTAAGGAAAGATAATAATGGGGTACTGAAAGTCTGGTTTGAAGAAAGTGATGGAAGCCTAAAATCCGTATTTCCTTCATTTATAGATTCGGCAGAAACGGTTTTTGCAATGACCATTCATAAAAGTCAGGGATCTGAATTTCAGAAAGTGATGGTGGTTTTGCCGGAGATAGAAGAATTACCTTTGTTAACGCGGGAATTACTTTATACCGGTGTGACTAGAGCGAGAGAAAAAGTGATTTTAAGAGGGAAAAAAGAAGTTATTTTGGCATCTGTAGATAAGAAAGTACAGCGAGCGTCCGGAATTGCAGAGAGAATTAATTTTAATGATTAATGTGGGCTTTGAGTTAAGAGAGCTGTTTTTTTGGACAGCGAAATTTCGATAACCAACCAATCAACCAATCAACCAATCAACCAATCAATGTCTATACAGTTAAAAGTTTCAAATTCATTAAAAAGCCTATCCTTGGAATTGGTAGCCAGTATTCAGCGTTCAGATACGATTTTTAGACCGGTAACAGTTGTTACGCAGACAGAAGGAATGAATAACTGGTTGAAAATCAGAATAGCAGAGGATTTAGGAATTGCTGCAAATATTCACTTTTTGAAACCTAATGATATTATTCATACTCTTTTTCAATTGCTTGGCGGCAGTTATTCGCAGTCTATTTCTGCCCATGGTCTGGGTTGGCTATTGTATAAGACCTTGGATAATGATAGTTTTATTAGGAAGTATCCGCAAGTGGCGGATTATTATATTGATGATGGAGGGAGCGAAGTGAGACGGATGGCTTTAGCAGGAAAAGTGGCGGATTTATTAGATCAGTATCAGGTTTATAGAACTGATGGTATAGCGAAGTGGAATAAAGGAGAAAATTGGAATAAAAGCCGTGGTTATACCCAAGGCTGGCAAAAAGAACTCTGGCTGCAAAGTCGTAGCTTAGCCGGTGATAAATTTCCGGATAAAACAGAAGTAGGACATCTGATATTAGAAGCCTTAAAAAATCCGGAAAAAGTAAAACTACTCAAGCAAAAATTGCCGGTAGTCTATTTCTTTGGAATGAGTTTGATGACACAATTCCATCTTAAGATTATTCATGCTTTATCTAAACATATTGAAGTACAATTTTTGATTCAAAATCCTGCACCTGATACTTATTGGTATGAAGATAAACCTGATCGGGTAATCAATTTTTTAAAACGTAAAGGCATACTCCCAAATTCTGAAGAGTCTTTTGGTCATCCGCTTTTAGTAGGCTGGGGAAAAATCATTCAGGATACTTTTATGATGCTTTTTGAAAATGAAGAAACGCTGAATAATTATAGTGAGATTGGGGTAGAAGAACCGCCGACAGATACTTTATTACATCATATTAAAAATACTATTTTTAATAATCAGAAAGAGGATATTCTTTTTTCTTCGAACCAATTGAATGATGGAACTATCACTGTTAATTCTTGTTATAGTCCGATTCGAGAGGTGGAGGTTTTATATAATTATCTGGTGCATTTGGTGGATCAAAAAACGGAAGATTTGTCAGCGAGAGATATTGTAGTGATGGTCTCCGACATTGATTTATATGCTTCTTATATCAAAGCTGTTTTTAATAATGCGCCATACAAATTTAGATATACGATTGCGGATGAAAGTTTTTCGGCATCGGATAGTATTTCCAACACGTTGATGGCATTGCTTACTTTGACAGAAGATCAATTTACTTCGGAAAAAGTGGTTGGATTACTGGATTATTCCGGGATTAGCAAGCATTTTGGGATCACCGATGTTGAGCTGATTAGAAAATGGGTGGAAAAGGCAAATATTCGGTTAGGAATTAGTGGAAATCGTGAAGATGATTCGGATTATATTAGTTGGAAGTATGGATTAAAAAGGATGATGTATGGCATGTGTATGAGTGGGGGCAAAGAGTTTGGAAAAGGAGAGAAAAGTTTTTATCCTTTGGATTGTATAGAAGGCGAAAATATGGCGCATGCAACACGTTTTGTCTATTTTGTAGAGACCTTAATACATACTTTGGATGAACGAAAACAAAAGCGAAAGATTGTGGATTGGGTGGTGTATGTAGAAAAAACCATTCAGCACTTTATGGGAGAAAGTGAAGATCATGAGGAGGAAGAATATAACTTACTTTTGAAGCAATTGGAACGTTATAATCTGCTTCAGGATATTTTTACGGAAGAAGTCAGTTATGACGTTTTCCTTTATCACTTTTTACCCACATTATCGGAAACAAAACGGAGCAGTAATTTTGTCACCGGTGGAATTACTTTTTGTTCTCTGGTGCCCATGCGAAGCATTCCTTTTAAGGTGGTGGCCTTATTGGGAATGGATTTTGATAAATTTCCCAGACAGGATAAACGTGTAAGTTTCGATTTAATGCGGCAAAATAGAGAACGTGGAGACCGAAATTTAAAGGACAACGACAAACATTTGTTTTTGGAAACGCTGCTCTCAGCAGAGGATTATTTTTATGTAAGTTATATTGGACAAAGCATGAAGGATAACAGCAAATTGCCGCCTTCAGCTTTAGTAGATGAATTAGTAGATTTTATCAGCTCAAAAACAGAACACACGGAGGCTACAAAAGAAAAATTGGTACAACAGCATCCTTTGCATGGATTTAGCCATTTATATAATACGAAAGATAACAGATTATATTCCTATCTGATTCAAGATGTAAATACACAAAAGAGGTATTTGACAGAAAAAGAAGAGGAGGATTGGATCTTTGAAGAAATTCCTATAGAAGAGTTTCTACCCTTTTTTAAGAATCCGGCAAAGGCTTTTTATCGAAAGGTTTTAAATATTTTCTATGAAGAAGAAAGTCTGAGTTTAGAAGAAAGTGAACTTTTTCAACTGAATCATTTGCAGTCTTGGGAGTTGAAAAAGGAATTATTAATTATGGCAGATGATAATATAGATGCTTTTAGAATAAAAGCCTTGAAAACAGGAGATTTGCCTTTAAAAAATATGTCGAAGGTTGTCGTGGAAAACACCCGGGAGGATATTTCTTTTACTAAAGAAAAATATACAGAATTAGTCAATGGTTATGAGGAGAAAAAAGTTCATATTGATTTGAAAATAGGATCGGTGGATTTGACCGGAACTGTGGATGGAATTTTTAATCATGAGTTGGTACGATACTCCTTTTCTTCTCATGAAAATAGATATACTTTACAGTGTTATCTGGTGTATTTGCTCTTGGCAGCTTCAGGAGAAGAAGTGGATGTGAAATTTATTTCAAGTAAAGAGGTGGTAAAGGATGGAAACAAAATAGCTCGTGAAGAAGCGGTGAATAGATTGAAGAAGATATTGGAGATTTATAAATGTGGACATAAAGAGATTTTGCCTTTTTATAGTGAAATAGGCAGTAAAAAGAAAGATTTTGAGAAAGATGACATGCGTAGTATTCAGAAAAAAATAAATAAATACTTTACAAAAGGAAATTGTGATGCTTATCAGAAGAAAGCTTTTGAAAATGGAATTTATCAGCAGGAAGACAGCGTGGAGAGCTATGTGGAACTTGCCAGGGTCTTACTTATTCCGGTAGAAGAATTTTTTGGAGAAAAGTAAAAGTAGAAATTATGCTGGAAATAGAAAAATATATCACATTTGATGCCTTAACCGTTCCTTTGGAAGATAGTAATTTGATAGAAGCCAGTGCCGGAACCGGGAAAACATATTCTATCGCTATTTTGGCTCTGCGGTTACTGTTGGAAAAGAGTGTGGCAGTAGATGAAATACTGATGGTTACTTTTACGAACGCGGCTGTGGCGGAATTGGAAGAACGAATTTGGAAATTTGTACGGCTGGCATCCAAGTATGTAGATGGACAAGCTAT
>DATGTY010000341.1:0-3609 GCA_035301605.1 Chitinophagaceae bacterium
AAACTGATTTTCATAAATCTGTTGTTGGTTTTGGATCTCCCCCATCGGTTTGGTATCGGGACCCATCACCATCATCCAAGTTTCATCAGAATGTGGACACCAAGCGCCATGGCTCGTCCATTGTTCTTCCAGTCCTCTACCATGATCCGGCACAATCATAAGAGTAGTCTTTCCCTCATAAAAAGGATCCTTCTGCATCATTTCCCACAAATTTTGAATCATTGCATCTAGGTTTTGAATATCCAGTAAATAATGGTCATATTCCCCATGATGTGCATATTCATCAGTATCGCCAAAATCCAAATAAATCACTTTCGGGTGTTGCGCCTTAATGTAAGACTTCGCTAAGGCATAAACCTCAAAATCTAATCGTTCTACATCTCCAAAAGTTTTAGGAGCAAAATGCTGTATTTCATTTGCCAGAACTTCAGCATCTGTAAGATTATCTCCTTCAATATTCTCCCATGGAACATTGATGAGCATATCGCTATTAGGCTTATTCAGACAGCGTCCGGTAGCTCCCCAGCATGCAAAAGTGACTACTTTTCCCTGATAATCATCCTGTTTGTTCAAAAATTCCAATACATTTGGATTGGTATTAATTCCGTAGTCATTTGAATTGATTTTTTCATCTACAAAACCGCTGAGTACTTCAGCTCTTCCCGGATAAGAATACCAATAAGGATTTTTTACATTCACCTTACTTCCAAGGGTTCTATTGCCATAGATTTGTCCATGTTTGACAATATAATTCCAAGTAAAGGGCATCAATTTCTCACGACGAGTTTCCAAATCCTCCGCCCAAAACTGCTTTAAACGCTGTACAGAATCCATTGAATTATATTTCGAGTTGGTCAATAACTTAAGATTGGCTCCATGAAATAACTCCTGCCAGCGATAACCATCAATCAATATAAGAACCACATTATCAGTATTCTGTGAAGACTGAGCCCAAGACTTACTACTACTCATAAAAACCAGTAAGACGATAAAAGGTATTATTTTAGTTTTCATTTTTGATGGTAAATTTATCCATTATATAACAAGACACAAAATATTTATACGCTATTCGGCTACAGATTAATTTACCTTTTTTTAATTTGAAACAAAAATTCAAGTCCACCCTCTTTTCTGTTTTTAGCACTGATGATGCCTCCATGAATCAATATTGCATTTTTAACAATAGACAAACCGAGTCCGGAGCCCCCTGTTTCTCGTGTTCGCCCCTCCTGTACCCTATAAAAGCGTTCAAATAATCGAGGAAGATGCCTATCTTCTTTCATACCAATCCCCGTATCATAAAAAGAGAAATAGTAAAATCCGTTATCCTCCTTATAACAATCCACACAAATCCTTATATTTTCCCCGGCATAACGAATCGCATTGTCTATCAGGTTTTTAAAAACAGAATACAACAAATCCTTATTCCCATAAACTTTCAAATTCTGAGGAATATTTATCTCAAAATCAATTTCCTTTTCATCCAGAACAAAGGATAAATCTTCCTTTATCCTGAGCAACAGCACATACACTTCCAGATCTGTCATTTCAAAGGTATGTCCTACTTCCTCAATCTTTGAAATAAGACTCATATCCTGAACCAGTTCTGCCAAAAGTTTTGTTTGCCTATAGGCTTGTTTTGTAAAATAAACGCGTTGTTCTTCATCTAAAGATTGTGCTAAAATGGTTTCTAAATACCCACTTATTCCAGTGATTGGAGTACGTAATTCATGTGCAATATTACTGGTCATTTGCTGCTTAAGCTGCAGGTTCATTTCTTGCTTGGTTACATCATTCAGAATAATTTCAAAACTATTATTATCAAAGACAGTTATCCGAAAAGAAAACAATTTCCCTTGGCTCTTCAACTTAAATTCAGCATAAGAGTCCGGAAGATCTTGAAGAAACTTCTGAAGTGCATGAAAAGCTTTCGCTTTAAATACAACTGAAGGATTACTATCCGCTTCATCAGTGATAATATTTATATATTGAATAAATAACCCATTATAGAATTCTACTTTTCTTTCTGATGTAAAAAAACAAATCCCTTCTCGGGAAGTATGCACATGCTGCAAAAGCTTTTCCCTTTCAATATCTATCTCGTTCCTGTTTTCTTTTAATTGACGAAAATTGTCAGCTATTTTATCACCAATTTCTCCTAATTCATCCTTTGGGAAATGAAAATTTTTCGATTGTTTTTTATATTCTTCATGAATGGCAAAATCCCGCAATCGTTCAATAGATTTTCCAAATCTATTGGCGACCCAATTAATCAGTAACAATACCGAAACAAAGAAAATCAATAGAAAATAAAAGAATCCATTGTCCGGTTTTAAAAATTTTCTAGTCTCAATACTATAGGGCATGGCGACCCGAACAAACCCGTTTCCATTCTCTATGGCATAATAAAAATATTTCTGTTGATTGGAGACAGAGGTTCGAATATCTACACCTTTTCCCTTCTTCTGAGCTGCAACAATCTCTGGTCTCTGAGAATGATCTCCTAAAGTAGATAAATCAGCAATAAAGTTATCACAATACACTGTACCGTTAGCCTTAATCAGTGTAAGTCTAACATGGCGAGGAAACAGGGAAAGCAGATATTCCAACGTTTTAGGCTGCAGGGTATCCGAACCTGAAGCTAGTTTCTCCTTTACAGTTTCTGCATAGATGTCCAGCCTTTCTTCTAAAGCCTCAGTTTTCGTCTCTTTTTCTCGGGAATGCACAAAGAGATAGATTCCAAAGGTAAAAATGGAAAAAATTATCGTAAAATATAAAAACAGCCTTTGCTTAAACTGCAGTCTCATACATTATATTCATCATCAAACCGATAGCCAAATCCGGCTCTATTTTTAATCGCATTTCCCTGTACTCTCAGTTTCTTTCTCAAACGTGCAACATGCACATCAACCGTCCGCTCTGTCACATAACCGGATTCGCCCCAAACTCGATCAATGATTTGAGATCTCGAAAAAATACGCTGCGGGCTTTGTGCTAATAGAAGCAGTATTTCAAACTCCTTTCGGGTTAGGTGCGTCTGCTCACTATTCACACTCACTTCTTTTATTTCCGGGTCAATAACCAGCTCGCCTAATTCTATTTTTTGATTCTTATCTCTCTCTACGGAAGCGGACTTCGCTCGTCCAATCACGGCTCTAATTCGGGCAGTCACTTCTTTAATAGAAAATGGTTTAGAGATATAATCATCTCCACCTACAGAAAAACCGGTCAGCATATCATTCTCCGTATCCTTAGCTGTCAAAAAAATAATAGGTATGGCATGCTCATGTTCCCGAAGTTGTTCTGCCATTTTATAACCGGAAATACCCCCCATCATAACGTCCAGTAAAATCAGAGAGAAATTCTTCAAATCTTTTTTCAACGCTTCTTCTGCAGAATATGCTGTTTCAATATGATATCCCTCACTTTTGAGATTAAATTCTAAAATCTCACAGATACTTTTATCGTCATCTACAATTAATATCTTATCTCTCATACCTACTTTAATAAGGATTATTTTCCTGGGTGCTTCTTTTCAAACGTGGGTTACAAACTTACTTATTATTAACTAATTATCAGATTTCTTATTTTTTTTATGCTTCAACACCT
>DATGTY010000342.1:0-4423 GCA_035301605.1 Chitinophagaceae bacterium
ATTTTGAAAAATGTTATCGTTGGATTAAGCAATATGACCCTTCCCGACCCGTTCAATATGAAAGAGCTGAAAACTCGGAATATACGGATATTTACTGTCCGATGTACCCTTCTCCTCAGAATATGGTGAATTATGTGAAATCTCATGGTCCAAAAATTACTTTCTCCGGAGAGGTGCCCGGTGTGGGAAATACAAATAGAACGAACGGAAAGGGTGGAAATTCAGGAAATAGGGAAAGTGACCGTAAACCCTTTATCTTATGTGAATATGCTCACGCTATGGGAAATTCTATGGGAAATTTTAATGATTATTGGGATACGATTCGAACCTATTATCCGGCCATGCAGGGCGGATTTATCTGGGATTTTGTAGATCAGGGATTGCAAAAGGTAACGGCCAGGGGAGATTCTATCTGGGCTTATGGAGGTGATTATGGTGTGAATTTACCTAGTGATGATAACTTTAACTGTAATGGCTTTTTTGCTCCTGATCGTACGCCACATCCTGAAGCTTTTGAGGTGCGCTATCAATATCAGAATATACATACCACCGGAATTGATCCGATGACAGGGAAAGTTCAAATTTATAATGAAAACTTTTTCAAGGATTTGAGCAATGTGTATATGGAATGGCAGATAGTTGCTGATGGAAAAGTTATTCAGAAAGGGAAAATAGACAAAATAGAGGTAGAACCTCATGAAAAGAAGGAACTTACGATTCATTATCGCTTACCCAAAATGGCTTATCATGACGTCTTTTTGAATGTTTATTATAAGACCAAAGAGGAAAAAGATTTGGTACCTGCAGGATGGATGGTTGCAAAAGACCAAATAACGGTTATCCATAGGGATCGTCCTGCTCTACAGTTACAAGAAGCCGGAACTTTGCAAGTAGAGGATAATGATAAAGAAATTACCGTGAGTGGAGATGATTTTCAGATTGTGTTTAATCATAAAACCGGATTAATAGCTAATTATACGGTTCATGGGACAGATTATATGAAAGCAGGTTATAGTTTACGTCCAAATTTCTGGCGCGCGCCTACCGATAATGATATGGGCGCCGGTTTTCAGAAACGATTAATCAATTGGAAGCGTTCCAGTCATGATCGATTCTTACTGGATTATACGATTGATCAGACGAATCCACAGAAAGTTAAATTAAGTATGAAATATGGCTTGCCTTATGTGCATGCCAAGTTGTTGGTGGATTATGAAATAAATGGGAAAGGAGCGATGATTGTTTCTCAAAGTATGGAAGCAAATACTTCTAAAAAGGTACCGATGCTTCCTAAATTTGGGATGCAAATGATGTTACCGAAAGCCTTTAGTTACATGAAGTGGTATGGTCGTGGACCACACGAAAGCTATTGGGATCGAAAAGATGCAGAATTTGTTGGTGTCTATCAATCTACGGTGGATCAACAATATCACAAAGATTATGTCCGTCCACAGGAGAGTGGAAATAAGTCTGATATTCGTTGGCTGGAATTAACCAATGACGCTGGCGTAGGATTGAGAATCTCTTCTGATACGTTGATTAATATCAACGCATTACCTTATTTAAATAAGGATTTGGATGAAGGTCTGAAAAAACATAATACCCATTCCGGAGAATTGGTTCCAAGAGATATGACGGTTTTGAGTATTGATTTACAACAGATGGGATTAGGTGGAACGAATTCGTGGGGAACCTGGCCTTTGAAGCAATATCTGCTTCCGTACAAGAATTATAGTTATCAATATAAAATAGTTCCTATTCAGAAATAAAAGATTGTAATTTTTAAAATAAATCAAAAAGCTATAGTTGGAATCCTGCTATAGCTTTTTGATTTTAATAACAATCCCAATAAAAGAAGCGATTGCAGTAAGAATAAAAAACAACAGACTGATGGCTACGGCTTCTGTTGAAATAACTCCCAACAAAGGAGCTCCGGCGACAAATACTATTTCTCTGGCTCCTGCGCCCCCAATGGTGAAAGGAATTACAGCGGCTACGGAGCTCAATAAGAATAATAAAAAGTAAGCGAGTAAATCTCCTTCTATGTGTAAGGCGCGGATAATAAAAAATACACTAATAAGTTGTAAAATTTGAATACCTAAGGACCAAATTGAAGTTTTGAAGATAATAGGTATATAAACAGGAAATAATTTGTGCAGTATCCAAATGCAAATTCCAAATCCAATAAAAAAAATGACTATTAAACCCCAATTGGGAAATGGGAGCCAGTTTTTGGGAAGCTTGATTATACTTCCCAGCAGGGCAATAAGAAATCCCAAAAGGGCTAATCCGTTTAATCGGTCTATTAAGGTGGCTGAAACCAGTTTCTTAACCGGTTTATGATAGGCTTTATAAAGAAAATGAACTTTATATCCGTCTCCACCAATACCTCCGGGTAAAAACAGATTATAAAACATGCCCTTGTAATAGAGCTTTAAGTTTAAAAAGTAGTCTAGAGGAATTCCCAATGTTCTATAAAAACATAAAGCACGTTTCGCACTGAGGATTTGGGAAATATTAAAAAATACAAAAGCAATAAAAAGCCAGCCAAAATTGGCATGAGAAAGTAGTTTCCAGGTCTGCTCCCAGCTTATTTTCCTAAAAATGAGATATAAAGCTAGTCCGGAGAGCCCTATTTTGAGTGTCCACTTCAGCCAGGGTTTCATGAATCAGATGCATTAACTTGAAAAATACGTTTGATTTTGTAATTTATTTTAGCCTGAGATTCATAATAAATTCTCATCAACACCTCTGCAAGAAAACCAAATAAAATAATTTGCAACCCGCCTAACAGACAAATAAGTCCCAAAATAAGCAAAGGTCGATCGCCAATATCTGCACCTCCCAGTTTTACGATAAGCAAATAGATATTAATTATCAGCCCTATGAAAAAGAATAAAATGCCGGGCGGACCAAAGAGATGCATCGGACGTTGGAAATATTTTTGAAAAAATACAATAAAAAGTAAGTCACTGATTACTTTAAAAGTTCTACCGATGCCATATTTAGATTCTCCATGAATACGTGCATGATGTTGCACATCTACTTCTGTCATCCTGGCGCCTTGCATGGCGGCAAGTACAGGAATAAAGCGATGCATTTCTCCATATAAACCGAGTCCTTTGGCAATATCCTGACGAAATAGCTTAAGGGTACAGCCATAGTCGTGTAAACGTACATCCGTCATAGCACGAATAAGCCCATTTGCAATTCTACTCGGGATTTTTTTTAACTGTATATCTTGTCTGTTGGCGCGCCTTCCGGCAACCACATCCCAGTCTTCTTTTTCCGCCTTTTCCAAAAGCATGGGGATGTCTTTGGGATCATTTTGTAAATCTCCATCCAGTGTTACAATATATTTTCCTTTCGCTTCACGAATGCCGGCAGACATGGCGGTAGTTTGCCCGTAGTTTTTATTTAGTTCTACCAATTTAACTTGTTCATACGCATATTTCTTTACCAATGGAATAGTCTTATCAGAAGAACCATCATCTACTAAGACCAGTTCATAATCACAGTCCACTACAGACTCTTTTACTCTCGCCAATAAAGGCTTGATGTTGTCTTCTTCGTTATATAATGTAATGACGATGGATAGTTTCATGTTCAGACTAATTATTTTTATCTTTTATCGGTGAAATTTGCCGGTAAATAAAAGAAGTATGTGAATTGAAAATTTCGTGTCTTTTTTGAATAAGTTTTAAGTCACTTCTTTCTTGAAGTGTTTCCTGATCTTCAGAAATACTGATAATTAATGCATCCTGATGTTTTCTCAAGAAGCTGTTTAACTCGGAGGTGTCTTCTAATTCTGGAATCGTATGCTTTGCATAAAAAACGAAAGCATCATTGAATTTTTTCCAATAGGCTATTGGTCTATCTTTATAGAGGTATGGCTTGGCTTTGATGGTCGTTGTTTGTGCATCAATTTTAGGATAGGGATAGGCAAATACAATTAGCGTACTCAGGATGAAACTGCCGGCAATAAAATTAAAACTTTTGATAAATTTCTTTTTTCTGAAATAATAAAAAGCAGCAATCCCGCCAATAGGAAAAAGAGTAAAAAATATGGTTAACCAGCCTAAATCTTGAAGCTCTACCAATGACTGAGACCAGAAATAATAGGCTACTGGCAGTCCTATGGAAAGGATGATTAACAAAATATAGGAAATGGCTAATCCTTTTCCTTTAATCACTTTTTTACTTAAATGATAAAGATAAGTACCCAGCATAATCGCGATAAAAGGATAAGCAGGAACGGTGTAATTAATTAATTTAGTTCTGGACAGACAGTAAAAGCCGACTACACATGCAAAGGATAAAAAAGAAAGTAGTAAGATGTCATTTTTTCGCATTCTCTTCCAGGTGTGTCCAATGGCCTGTATGATAAATACCGAGAAAGGAAGCATGCCAACAAAAACAAAGA
>DATGTY010000343.1:0-2491 GCA_035301605.1 Chitinophagaceae bacterium
TACTTTCCCGGTTATCCATCCGCTGAATGCCTTTCCGCCAAAAAGAATCTAATATGACAGCATTTTTTTGATAATTCCAGGCACCTTTCCCAAAACGATCCCACTCATTTCGCGCCCGCATCATAGGCTCATTGTGTGCTGTTCCCATGACAATCCCATATTTATCGGCTAAAACAGGATTGAGACGATCATCTACCGCAAAAGCTTTTCCCCACATCGCCGGCCAAAGGAAATTAGCTTTTAAGCGAAGAAGAAGTTCAAAAACATGCTTATAGAAATAGTGATTAAACCCGTTTTTTGAAGTGATGGATGAGTCCATTGAGGTGGGTGATCTCGTAGAACCCCCGAATTTTTCTCTTGCCCAACCGGATAAAGCCGGTGCTTCATCATTGATAAAGAAACCTCGATACTTGACAGCCGGGGAATGAAAATGATACGTTCCCTTTTTAACAAATACCGATTTTTCCTTTTTTACCGGTACATCTGCCCACCAATACCAGGGAGATATCCCCATTTTTTTAGATAAAGTCAACACGCCATAAGCCGTTCCCCTCCGATCACTGCCAACGATGACCAAGGCTTTTTCTATTCCTTCTTTAGGATGGGCAACGACTTGTATTTTATACGCTTCCCACTTCCCCGAAAGGCCAAGAGTGTCTATTTTATGTTGTGCAGCCCACTTTTTAATCAAATCCGATTTTTGGATAGAACCGATAATTATAGCATCTACACCTTTCATTTGATGGGCCATCTCCGGTTTTGTACCCGTCACACGCTGAATATCCTGCTGTAGCCATTCAGCTGCCTTCCTTACCAGAAAATAATCTTTTGAATCCACACAAATTGTAGCCGTTCTCTGATTAGAAACAATAGGAAAGTCTTCCGAACTGCCGGTAGTCATCACCATATTTTGTGCATGAATCGCAACTATCGGAAACAGCAGAAGGAACAATATGTAGCCTAAACACTTTTTCATTCTCTAAGACTTAATACCAACGCGTATTTTCATCCGCGTTCTCTTGCACCTTCATTCTCTTCTGCAACAGGTACTTTTTTCTTCCACAGCCCTTCCATTTCTTCTAAAGTTCTTCCCTTAGTTTCCGGTATCATTTTCCAGACAAAGATGGCTGAAAGAATGGACATGAGTGCATAAAAGCTATAAGTCAATCCACTACTATATTCCATCATTGGTGGATAAGTTGAAGATATTATATAATTCGCAGTCCACTGAGCGGCTACCGCAATGGCTACGGCCTGTCCTCTAATTTTATTCGGAAATATTTCAGAAATTAACACCCAGCAAATCGGTCCCCATGACATCATAAAAGAAGCAGTAAAAATAATAATAAAAACTAAAGTTCCTATTCCAATAATATCGAGGAAAGAAAGCAGGGCGATGGCAATCATCCCAATAGCCATTCCGATAGATCCCGTAATCAAGAGAGGTTTTCTTCCCCAGCGGTCAACAGTCATAATAGCAATCACCGTAAAGACAACGTTTATAAAACCCATAATAAGCGTTTGAAACATAGAAGCATCTTTAACGGCTCCCATGCTTTCAAAAATTCGCGGTGCATAATATAATACAACGTTAATCCCAACAAACTGTTGAAAAATAGACAATAACACCCCTATTATGATGACCTTTTTCCCGTAAGAAAAGAGCTTAGCTTTGGTATTCCCTTTAATAGTTAATTGAATATCTTTTAAAATAGAGAACGCCACTTTTTTGCTCCCATTGAGTTTGGTTAAAATCTGTAAAGCTTTTTCATCACTATGTATCATCGCCAGATATCGGGGCGTTTCGGGTACAAAAGCAAGAGAAAGTCCAAAAAGAGCTGCCGGAATAGCCTCTGAAACAAACATATATCGCCAGCCTGTCGTATTAATCCATTCTAAAGATTGTCCATCTGCAATTCCATAATTTACGAAATACACTACCAACATTCCAAAAATAATAGCAAATTGATTGATAGAAACCAGCCGTCCTCTGATATTTGGAGGCGCAATTTCTCCAATATACATAGGAGAAACTGCTGAAGCCAGTCCAACTCCTATTCCTCCTATGATACGATATAAATTAAAGACCAGGAGAAGTGCAACAGAAGGCTCACCTCTTGTAAAAAAGAACGTCTCAGGAAAACCGGATCCTAAAGCCGAAATGAAAAATAAAACGGAAGCCAGTAAAAGTGTTTTTTTTCGACCGTACCTTCCGGATAAAACTCCTGAGAGCAGCCCACCAATGATACAACCAATTAATGCACTTGAAACAGTTGCTCCATGAACAAATGCACTTAAACCAATAGAATTCACCAAATAGACCTGAATTGATTTCTCCGCACCCGATATTACTGCCGTGTCATATCCAAACAGCAACCCTCCAAGTGCAGCAACTAGCGTCAAAAGCGAAATATAAAACATATTTACGCCGGAATGATTGGTTTGTGTGTGTTTATTCAATGTCATATAAGATATTTTAATAGAACGAGAT
>DATGTY010000344.1:0-4206 GCA_035301605.1 Chitinophagaceae bacterium
TTGCTAGTTGGCGAATGGCAGCAATTTGATCCGGTAAAGTGTTGACTGCCATATCACCATAGCTGGCATCCTGAAAATCTTTGGTTCTACGAGGATTTCCGGTACCAACTACTTGTACGACAATAAATCCAAGTTCAGAAAGGGCTTGATTGTCGCGATGCGCCGGGATGAAAGACCAATTAGAGATGCTTCCACCTTGCGGTCCCGGATAAATATAATCAATGATTGGATATTTTTTTGTAGTGTCTAAATCAGTAGGGGTGTACATCAATCCATAGATGTCGGTCACTCCGTCAGCGGCTTTTACTTTAAATGGAATAGGGGCTTTCCAGCCTTCTGCTTCCAATCTGGAAATATTTGTTCTGGCAACGGTGAGCAGTTTTTTCCCTGCCAGATTTTTTACAACAGTGACCGGCGGAACATCGGGTTTGGAATAACTGTCCAGAAAATATTCTTTAGAAGGAGATAAAGTAATATCGTGATTGCCGGGCTCCGAAGTTAATATTTTGAATCCTTTTCCGTTTAAGTTGATGCGGCAGAGTTTGGCAAAGTAAGGATTCTCTTTATCTAATCCATAAGCAATGAAGTAAATAATTCCTTTATCCCGATTAAATTTGACTATTTTCCCAACGGTATAGTCTCCTTTGGTGATTTTATGTTTTAGTTTTCCGTTTTGTGCATCGTACAAGTATAAATGTCCCCAATTATCGCGTTGTGAGAACCAAATAAATTCTTGAGATTTCGGAAGATACCTCCAATTTACTCCGCCATATCCTGAACTAAATTGCGTTTTTGTTTTTTCTGTAAATACTTCTCTCACATCACCGGTTTCTGCATCTGCAATACGCACCTTTTCAGTGGTGTGATAGCGAGAGGTAGATACAAAGGCAAGTTTGCTGCCATCCGGACTCCATTGAACATCAGCCAGGTGATCATTGTTGGTAATGTCGTCCATTTGTGTAGAGCGACGTGGATCTGCCGGAATATCTAAAGGAATGACTTTTCGATGAGGTACGTCTATAATGACCCGGTGAATCATCATGATGTTAGAATCTCCGGGATAGGCATATTTCCATTTTTCTAACTTTGGCTCTCCTACCTCTGTGCCGACCAAGTACATGTTACTCACTTTCCGCATGTCCTGACGATAAGTTGCAATTTTTTTTGAATCAGGTGACCAACGAATGATAGGTCGATCTGTGTGGCGCCAGGAAGCATTGTCTGTGGCGTATCCAAAGTTTTTCTTTCCTTTAGTAGTAAGCTGAATTTCCTCATCTGTTTCTACATTACGAACCCAGAGGTTGTAGTCTTTTATGAAGGCAACCAATTTTCCGTTAGGAGAAACAATTTCATTTCTGTTGTGATGAACTTCCTCTTTTGTGTTTTTATCGTTAATTTTTTTACAATGATAATTTTCTAAATCACATTTCCATTCCTTATCGTTGATATGAAAAATAATGGCTGCGCCTTGGTCAACATATTTAAAAGAACCAAAGGGCAATTTGTTTGTCTCAATGTGACGTCCGGTAGCTTTGGAGAGAGAGTTAGCGAGTTTTTTCTGATTAAAAGCAGGTTTTTTTGTACCTTTTGTCGGGTTGATTAAGAAAAACTGTGTGCCATTAGCGGACCAGTCTCTATACCAGAATGAGCCATTATCTAACCAGTGTGGATGCACGCTTCCATGATCTACATATCGTGCTACATGAGAATAGAGAAACTTTACAGCTTGGTCGTAATCAGTTTTGGTGAGTGAATCCTGATGATTCTGAGCCATGACAGCAGTAGAACCAAGTAGGAGTATTGTGAGTAAAATTTTGGACTTGACAGTACCGGGGGATTTAAAATAATTGTTCCACTTCATAAGTCTAGTTTAGTATTCAGAATTTAATTCAATAGAATAAATTGGCGTTATTAAAGACTTTGCAAGTTACTTTATTTAGTGGATTTTGGAAAGTTGCTTCTATCCCGTCGTCTTGAATAGGAAGGGTATTTCTGTGTCGTATCTGGTTTATTTTTGAAAGGATAAAAAAAGCATTCTTATGGTTATATGTGGCTGTAAGCGGATTTTTTAAACCATAATTTGGGGAGATCCTGAGAAAGGATACAAATAAAGAAGGCCTCCAATAAAATGGAAGCCTGAAAGATTTAAACAATTAATTAAGAAATAGCACTATAGTTTTTGTACGATAGCTAAAGATTTGGTAACATGTTGATCGGGTGAAATTTTATCTTTGCTGGATGAAAATACGGCAATAATCTCCCTGTTTTTATTAATGACATAAGTTGTTCTGGGAATGAATCCGTGGTTTATTTTTACGCCACGAACGTCTGTTATGCCAGATTGAACAGAGCTAATATTGAGTCCATAAGAAGCTGCAATTTTACCTTTGGCGTCAGAAGCTACCGGAAATTTTCCTGCACAGTAATCGGGATCAGCTGAGAAATCATTTAATCTTTCTATATTATCGGCAGAAACTCCAATTATTGATGCACCTGCAGCTGTAAATTTATCTTTAAGAGTAGCAAAGGTATGGGCTTCCAAATCACAGCCTCCGGTATATGCAGAAGGATAAAAGTAAACCACTACCGGCCCCTTCTTCAAAGCATCTTTCAGCGAAAAATTGAATGCCTTTCCGTCTAAACTGGCTTTTGCATTAAATAGGGGAGCCGTAGCTCCTTTAGACAACATCCGGGATTGAGCAAATCCTGTCTGGGAAATGAAAAGTAATAGTCCGGTTAGGACAATGAGAGAGAAGTTTTTTTTCTTAAACATAATAATTCTTTTTTATAAAACAGAAAAGAACACATTTTGTTGTTGATTTTTATATTATACTTCTTTTTATTTTGGAGAAATATCTTCTGTTATTATATCATCATAAGACGTTTTTTCTTTTTTATTTCGAAAATGAATATCCATTTGTGGAAATGGAATATCAACGCCGGCCTCTTTAAAAGCTTTGTGAACACCAAAATGAAGGTCACTTTTTACTCGGGGTTCCAATTTGGCGTCATCTAACCAACCCATCAGGCGAAAATCAAAATAAGATTGTTCGAAATGTTCAAAAAAGACAATGGGTTGAGGTGTTTCAAGGATATCGGGATGTTTTTTAGCTACGCTAATGAGAATATCTCGAACTTGTTCCGGGTCGGCATTGTGAGCTACTCCCACATTAATTCGGATACGGTAATAACCTTGTTCATAAATTCTGTTCACCACTACACCATTGATTAATTCACCATTTGGAATTTGTATCTCAATATCATCATAAGTCCTGATGATGGTAGCACGTAGCCCAATATCTAAAACGGTTCCTTGTTTTTCTCCTACTTCAATATAATCGCCTTTTCGAATAGGGCGCTCCAACAGTAAAATAAGTCCACTGATAAAATTCTTTGCCAATTCCTGAAGACCAAATCCAATACCTACTAATAGCACTCCCCCGATAGCAGCTAAAGCAGTAAGAGAGATGCCCAGATTGTCAATGGCCAAATAAATGCCAATTGCAATAATAACATAATGCAGAATTCGATTTAAGGAATGCTGAACGCCTTCGGCCATATTCCTTTTCTGATATACTTTGGTAAGTATTCGACGCAAAAATTTTGAAATAAAAATAGCTATAATAATAAATAGAATAGCTGTAAATACAGAAACTACCGATATCGGAGTTTTACCAATATTAAACAATGGTTCTCCAAAACTTTTCAATAAATCAACGATATTAGTGAAAATAGCATTACCTGTGTCTCCTTGTGGCATAATAGAAAATAATGTTTAGTTTACAAAAAGCGACTCTTTTAGGTGGTTGAAATTAATATATTTTTTTGGAAATAGTATAACCTGAAGCGGGGAGCTCTTATTTTTTTATCGGTATTTTGTGTAAAATAAAAGACCTATACTTGATAAAAGAATAGGTCTTTAAAAGAAGTTTGTTAGGACCCCTTTGTTAAGGTTAATGGCAAGTATCTAATATTAGAGGAAATTGAACAATTAGCTATTAATGACGGCTTTGTCTCGTATGACAGGTATCAACGAAAAACAAATACATCATTATGCTTCCGGTATTAAAAAACCTCGACCACAAACCATTAAAAAATTTGAGACTGCCTTACATCGATTAGGAGAAGAACTTTTGACTGTAGAGCTTTAGTTTTTGATTGACACTTAAACTGACCTACAGACAGCCCCACCATTCATTTGGTGGG
>DATGTY010000345.1:0-2240 GCA_035301605.1 Chitinophagaceae bacterium
AATTATTATACTTATAATGCAAAAGCATATCCGGATTTATCTAAGGAAGGAGAATTATTGATTAGTTATAATGTGAATGCATTTCATTTTTTGGATGAAATAAAACAGAACCCACATCTTTACCGTCCGAGATTTGTAAAAATAGAGTATAAATAGTATGTTTGCACATTATATTACGCCCTCTATGAACCTACAAATTGATCACAAGAGCAATCTTCCATTACATGCTCAGGTAGAACAAATATTACGAAAATTAATAGCTCAGTCCGCCTATAAAAAAGGTAAGCCGCTTCCTAAAGAAGTGGAATTGGCTAATCGTTTTGGTGTTTCACGAAATACCATTCGCCAGGCTACAAATAAACTTCAGAATGAAGGACTCATTACTAGAAAAAAAGGAGTAGGTACTTTTGTAACGCCCCACGGACTCTCCACTCAGCTTACTCATTGGCATAGTTTTACTATGGAAATGCTGGAGAAAGGAGTGGATTTTGAAAATAAAGAGGTCAATGTTTCATGGATAAAAGCAGATGAGAAAATTGCTCGCTTTTTTAGAATAAAGAAGCATACAGAAATATTATTGCTCAAGCGGCTTCGGGCTATTGAAGGGAAGCCTGTTGTTTATTTTGAAAGCTACTTTCCCCCTCGGATCGGATTAGATGGTAGCGAGAATTTCAGCCAGCCGTTATATCAGTTGTTGGAAGACAAATTTGGCGTGGTAGTGGTTCGTTCTAATGAACATATTCGTGCACAATTAGCTGGAAGTACAGCACAAAAGCTTGAGATTAACGAAAATGATCCTATTTTAGTGAGAGAACGATATGTTTTTGATCCTGGGGATCGACCTGTTGAATATAACATTGGTTATTATAGAGCCGATAAATTTACCTATTCTATAGACATAAAGAAGTAACCTTCGACTTCGCCTGCCTGCGCTGTCGCTCCGGCAGACAGGCTCAGGTCACAGCAGTCACCGTATCCGGTGTCAAAAGTTGCGAACTGCAAATTGCTCGTTAATGTTTATCAGCAGCAGAAAAAATTTGTTTATACGATCTTTCTACTTATCTTTGTATGTTCAAACATTTGTACATAATATTTTTTTGTAAAAATTGTGGTTTCAGAATTTTGAAGATAAAGCAGTCTTTGCTGGGACTACAGGTTTAGTAATTTAAAGTAAGAAAAATGCAAGCAAATTATTGTCGTAAAACTGAACAACCGTTATTACCTATAAAAAAAGAAGCTGAAAATATAAAGGATTATGATTTATATCCTTCTTGTCATTTAGATCGAGGGACAATCAGAGAAGGCGTTCGTTCCCTTGCGGAGTATATTTTTGCTCAAAAAACGGTTATTATAGATGGATATGTCGGCATTTTCTGGAATGAATTGAAAGAGGAGTTAGATCATTTATTGTCTCCTAAAGGGAAAATTAATATTCAGGATACAAAAGACTGGTTCTTATCTGAAGGTAAAATCAATGAAATAGTAAATCCTTATCTGGGAGAAGAAGGCGCTGTCTGGGGAAAAAGGTGTGATAAGGAGCTGATAGATTTTTTTGATTCTCATAAAATGAAGAGGAGTACGGTAGATAACGAATCCGAAATTAATATTTTGATTGGGATAGGTGCTGCGCTGGCAGACTGGCAGGCGCCGGTTATATATTTTGATTTGCCTAAAAATGAATTGCAATATCGCATGCGGGCAGATTGCATTTCTAATTTGGGGAAGGAGGTACCTGACAATAAAGTAGAGATGTATAAGCGTTTTTACTTTGTGGACTGGGTGGTATTAAATAAGCATAAGCAGCATATTTTAAATGAGATTGACATTGTTGTTGATGGCCAGCGTTCAGAAGCACTTACCTGGATTTATTTTAATGATCTGAAGTTGGGGTTGAAATCCTTGAGCGAAAATGTTTTTCGTCCGCGTCCATGGTTTGAGCCTGGTGTCTGGGGGGGGCAATGGATGAAAAAACATATAAATGGGCTGAACAAAGAGGAAATCAATTATGCCTGGTCTTTTGAATTCATTGCTCCGGAAAATGGACTGCTTTTTGAAAGTGATGGCGTGTTATTGGAAATCTCTTTTGACTTTTTGATGTTTTGCTGTTCTGAAAAAATATTGGGTCAAAAGAATGCTTCAAACTTTGGAACGATGTTTCCTATCCGGTTTGATTTTCTGGATACGGTAAAGGGTGGCAATCTTTCCATTCAATGTCATCCTTCTAAAAGCTATATAAAAGA
>DATGTY010000346.1:0-2486 GCA_035301605.1 Chitinophagaceae bacterium
CTATAAGAAAAAATTTATTATTGCACCTCCCGGAGGAAAAAATTTTATTCATGTGAAAGATGCTGCTTATGCGGTATGTCAGGCAATAGAAAAGGGACGTCCGGGAGAATGTTATTTGTTGGCGAATGAAAATATGAGCTACAAAGCTTTTTATGAGAAATTAATACAGGTGACAGGACAAAAGAGCCGGATAATTTCCATCCCCAAATCTGTTCTGCTTTTTATAGGTCGTATTGGTACCGGTTTAGTGAAAATGGGCATACCGGTATCGGCTCATTATGTAAATATGCAGATTCTTTGTGTTAAAAATTATTATAGTAATGCTAAAGCTAAAGCAGAACTGGATTTACCATGTCATAACATTACTTTAGCGATAAGAGATGCAGAAGAATGGTTTTTGGACAAAAAAATGATATCTTGAACGAAAGTTTATAAGGATTAGTTTATATAAATTTTAGATATTGGATATTTAGTTATACATTAATGGGTGAAAGCGCAAAATCCAATAATAATGAAACGACTTTTTTCCCTTATTCTTATTCTTTTACCATTTACAGGTTCGGCGCAGTTATTAAATCAGGACAGTCTTTCAACGCCTTTTCTTTCTAAAAAGAAGGAAAAACTGTTGAAAAATGTGAATGTTATGCTCGGAATGCGTTTTGGCATGAGAGGATATATGCTTCGTGGCGGAGATCATGATTATCAGGGGGCTGAATTTGAAAATCAATATACTGCGATAGAAGTTTCGGGAAAGGTGTATAAGAATATACATTTCTACTTCCGTGACCGCTTTAATAAAAATAATAGTATTCAGACCCTTGACCAATTGGGGAGTAACATAGAATTAGCTTATTTAGATATTATACTAACCCCCAAATGGAATATCCAATTAGGGAAACAATCTGCTTTTTTTGGTGGATATGAATATGCTTTTAGTCCGATGGATATCTTGAAATATAATGATATTCATAGTAATGCGCTCTCTTATGTAACGGGCGTGGGGATGAACTATCAACTGTCGGAAAATCATACATTGGGTTTTCAAATACTGAATTCAAGAACCATGCTTTATGAAGATCTCTATGGAGAAGATGTAGCTGCAAATATTGAAGAACCGGATTGGCCGGTAGAATTTGTGGGAAGATGGAATGGGAATTTTTTTGATAAAAAGTTGGAAACTATTTATAGCGTTAGTTATTCCAGACAAGTGAAAAATATGGGAACGTTTTATGTTACATTGGGACACAAATACCATAATCAGCGTTTTACACTCATGTATGATTTCTCTTATAGCTATGAGCAGGTAGATACAAAAAATATTGCAACTGATATTATTGGAGGAGAATATGCAGCTCAGGATGTGACCTATATTGGTAATTGGTTGCGGGCTAAATATACAATAAGCCCACAATTTAGTGGGTTGCTTACGATGATGACCAGTACGGCCTATGGGGAAGATGTGAAGAGTGAAAAAAGTGGAAGAGATCACTTAAGGACAAGTTATGGAATAATCCCTACGCTTTATTATCATCCATTTCAGGATATGGATATACGCTTTTTTGTGGCTTATATCGGTCGTTATTTTGCTTATTCCAAATTGGCGAAGGAAGATTTGGGATCCTCCAGTTATAATAGAAATGAAGTAAGATTGGGTATCATTGCGCCTCTCTGGATACTTTGATTCTTTTTCAAAACTTCTATTTATATAGATGACTAAAATCACTATTTTAGCTCTTTGTGAGACTCGCAGTATAGAATAATCAAAAAGTTAATTTTATATTAAAAAATAAATTTCTTATATTTATATTTTATTTTAAAGATATAGTTATGAAAAAGATACAAAACACTTCCCTTTTTATGTTATTTTTAGCTTTGGGCATGTTTGCTATGACTTCTTGTAGTAACTCCTCAAAAAAGGCACAAAATGGATCTTCAGAATCTCAAGATCAGTTTCAAAGTCAGGTAAATCAGTTTGATTCTTCTTGGAATCAGCGGGTGCAGGCTTTAAATGAATCTATTGCGAAGTGGGATAGCAGTGCTAAGGAACACAAAGGAGTGATGAAGGAGCGGATGGAACTAAAAATTGAAAAAATAGAATCCAAGCGTGATTCTTTGGTTCAATTTCTTAAAAAATCAAAGAATCAAACGGAGCAGGAATGGAATGGTTTTCAAAAGAAAGTTGCCGATAAGTATAAGGGCGTAGTGAAATCCATCAATGACCTTAGTCAGCAATGATAATAAAATAGGTGAGTAATAAAATAGCCCCGATGAGATATTAATCCTATTGGGGGCTATTTCTAAGCGTTTTTAGATAGAGAGTCTAGTCTAGACGTTGAATCTGAAGTGCATTATATCCCCATCTTCTACGATATATTCTTTCCCTTCAAGATTCAGTTTCCCTGCATCTCTACAGGCTGCTTCTGAACCGTTCTCAATGTAATCTTTATATTTGATTACTTCTGCTCTAATAAATCCTTTTTCAAAAT
>DATGTY010000347.1:0-2950 GCA_035301605.1 Chitinophagaceae bacterium
TTACACACGTTGCGTTTTCGGCAATGGTCCTGTCTCGCGTTTCCTGTCTCTCTTCGTTGTCTCGGATAATATCCATCAAAAGTCAGATAAGTAACTATTTCCGAGACAGGATAAATAGTAGGTCTCCCCTTCTAAAGATGGGCATCTCATTGCTCTGGCATTGCCTCCAGCCTGACTACCCCCCAAAAGTAAAGTCGGTCAAACAGGGTAGGAGAAAGGGAACCGATGAAAGCTATCATCCCTGAATGATATCCTAAAGGTATTTATTTATTGTCTGTATTAATGCATTACTGCTTGGCCTGGGTGCGTCCAGATCGATAATTTCTCCTTGATTATTGATTAATATATACTTTGGAATGGTTTCAATTCTTAAATGGTTTAATAGCTTAGAATTTTTCCCTCTAAGCAAAAGATAATTGTTTTTAGTTGGTAACCCCAGCTCATTTACTGCATTTTGCCAGTTGGTTCTTTTTTCGTCTAAGGATATATAAATAAAAGCGATATCCTTATTGGTATAATCCGATTTTAATTCAAGCGAATAAGGCATTTCCTTCCTACATGGCAGGCACCAGCTTGCCCAAAAATCAAGGTAGATTAACTTACCTCTATTTCTTTTTAGGATGGACTCCCAAGTCAGTTCTTTCCCTTCGGGATCCGAGAGAACTACGTCTTTGATATTCTTTTTACGAGAAACAAAAATATTATAATTGTGATCTATATAATCTTTATATTCATTATTTGTACATGCTTTTATAAAATCATCTTTGACAAGTTTATAGTAACCGGGATCTTTTTGCAGCTTAGTCTGTACCAAATGGAACAATAAATAATTTCTCGTTCCATTAGAAAAATGATGTTTTATATTTCTCCACATCATTGAAAAGATATGATCCCCGCCTAACTCTTTTCTGGATAAAAACCTTAAATAATAATTGACAGCTATTCTGTAGGGCAAGACAGACAAACAACTATCACAATTAAAATCTGATTTATGGGCGTTTAAGGTATCCAGAAAACTTTGAGAGTAAGGATAAGACCTATACTTTTCAGGAATAAAGGGTAAGAGTTCATTTAAAATCATATCATAATAAAAATATTTTTTACAAAACCAATTAAAATACGGACTAAGATCATATTTTTTCGAATAGTCTTTAAGAAAAGCCACTTGCCGATTATATTTACTTATTGCATCGTCTATGAGCAACTCAAAATCAGGGCTATGGGAGGCAGGTAATACATGGGAATTCGATCTAATAAGTGTCTCATAAATGTTGAATGAATATTTTTTACCCATTTTATTTTCGCCTCTCCTGAAGAAGTTCAGTTCATTGCTTCTTTCAGGATTATTCTTTACCCTAAGTTGAATGGTATTATCAGGCCTAACATGAGTAATTAGAATCGTATCACCGGGATATATTAAATAAGGTGTTAGCGTACTATTCGCCCTAAACAACAATAAGGGATGAGATGAATAAATATCAAATACAGTATCTTTCTTTCCATCTATATTAAAGTGATGCGTATCATCAAACATATCGGCATAAAAAAAGGAGATACTTTGTCCTTTGGATAGTTGGCCAAGTAATTTAATATTCTTAGGTTTATTCATTTTACGGGAACTATCTAAGGAAGCGACTTCAGCACTTTCAGTACTTTTTTTCTCCCTTGAGTTACATCCCAATTGGATACAAACTAAAGTAAATATCAAGGTGAATAGAACAATATTTTTTGACATACAAAATCCGATTCTTTCAATGAATGGTCTTTAGTAATGGAAAGAAGGGAATATTTTATAATATCTACCCCTCTTTCCTATTATTTAAGCTATGGAGTGCAGGGATGCATTGATTGTGGGCATGAGTCACAGCACCATTTGCCGTCAATTTCTTGAGCTTTTTGTTGAGCGCTATCTTTGTGCATTCCACAATAATAGACATCAAAACCATTGTAACTGCCATGTGCACAACAACAACCGGCACCGCTTCCACCACCAGATCCACCAGATCCCATTCCACCAAGTACTTTCTTCAATTCTTCTCTTGAGAGCACCTCAGCATAGCCAAGGTTCAACTCTTCTAATTTCAACTTTTTCATAATAAATAATTTTTTTAAATTTAACAATAAAATTTCCACGCGTTGCGTTTTCGGCAACGATACGGTCTCTTTACGTCTGTCCCATATAAAATCCATCCCAGTTCAGACAAGTCCGGTGTTTGAGACATAAAACGCCCTCTTTATCCTACTCGAGATGAATATTTTATTGCTCCGATGTTGCCTTCGGAGAAAAGCAACCAATAAAATAAACTTATTCCCATGCTACAAGCTTGGATATCCTAAAGGTAAAAACATATTTACAATAAAAAAATACCTAAATTGGTGTATTTTTCTATGATAGTAGCTAGATTCCAGTTCTCTTTCCCTGCTCTTCAGTATTTCTGCGGCATAGAAAGGTAGGATATGTAACATTAACAAATGGTTTCCTGAGCAAATAAACCCATATTTTAAAATCTGGGTTTATCATCTATTCGACATGCGTTTCACTAATAGGTCAAATAGACAAGTGGATAGGTTTTTAAAGTGATACATTACATGTTTTCTGTCCCCCCTATTCTAATTTTTCATGCAACAAATCTCTTAGAACGTCCATTGGAGATTCTTTCAAAAAATTTCTGTTATAAAAGATAATTTCTCCACTAGGAGCTATCAAATACAATCTAGGAATTGGGCCACTACCCCAAGCTTGAATAAGTATATCATTATTATAAATATTTATCCAGCTCATTTCATAAGTGTTAATCAATTCTCGATAACGTTTATAAGATCCGGGATAAGAAACAGAAACAATCGATAAATCACTATTAGCATAACGTTCTTTTATATTTTTTAGCTCTGGCAGTTCATGAATACAAGGAACACACCACGGCGCCCAAAAACTCAGTAAAACAAAGCC
>DATGTY010000348.1:0-2926 GCA_035301605.1 Chitinophagaceae bacterium
TTCCGTAGGGTTTTAAACTACTTGCTAAGCCTTCTAATTGAATTTCATTCAATGCTGACATTTTTTGCATGGCTTTTAGGTAGGTTAATTGATTTTTAGCCGGTAGTTGTTCTAATATTTTATCGGTTTGTGCCAGGAGAACCGAAGCACTCATGAGCAGAGATAGTAAAGTAAGCGTGAATTTTCTCATTATATTTTCTTCAATGATGATTTATTTTATTGATTAACCCATTGTTCTTGGTGCTTTCATGGGCTCATAAGAAAGACGATTAGCCGCCTCTTCTTCGAACATTAAGGTTTCAGGGTTAAAAGTTAGGGGACGATTTAGTTGTACCGCTACTTTAGCCATATTTACCAGGGTACAAGATCTGAATCCATTTTGTTCGTTAAGGGCAAACTTTTTACGTTTTTTAACTGCAAGAGGAAAATCAGTTATCTGAGACTCGGGTTCAGCATAGTGTGCTAATTTTTTCTCTAGATTAGGGACATCAGAAACAAATCCTTTATATAGTTTTCCTTTAGGGCCTTCTATATATGGTGCATGCTTGTCAGTTCCGTCTCCATCAAGGATAATCTTACAACCATCTTTATAAGTAAATTCAATTCTTCTCCATGGGGTGACCGCATATGGGTGTTGTTGGGGCGTATCTATATCTACTCTAATAGGACTTATGTGGTCTTTTCCAAGGAAATATTGTACCGGATCCAAATAATGTTGCCCCATATCACCTAATCCTCCGCCATCATAATCCCAATACCCACGAAATTTGAGATGTACATGTTCGGGATTGTAAGGATGGTAAGGGGCAGGTCCTAACCATGTATCATAGTCTAATTCTTTAGGAACAGGCATTTCAGGAAGATTCGGTTTCCCGGACCAAAGATCTAATTTCCAATTAAAGCCGGTATGCTTTCCAATAGTTACTTTGAGCGGCCAGCCTAACAGACCACTTTCGACTAGTTTCTTAATAGGCTTAACAGGAGTGCCAAAGCCATAAAAATCACTTTTGAACCTGAACCAAGTATTTAACCTAAAAATACGGTCATACTGTTCAACGACCTCCATTAATCTTTTCCCCTCCCCAATAGTTCGAGTCATAGGCTTTTCGCAAAAAACATCTTTTCCTGCTCTTGCTGCATCAGCAGCGATAATACCATGCCAATGTGGGGGCGTAGCTACATGGACAATATCCACCTCCGGAAGGGTAATTAGATTGCGGTAATCTGTAAAGGTCTTTACTCCTTTGATGTTTTGGTTTGGAAATGTAGTTTTTATATCATCTAATGCTAATTGGATATGTCGGGTATCTACATCGCATACGGCTACTACACGGGTATTGTTGTAGGGGATGTGATTTCTTCCCATGCTGCCTACGCCGACGATAGCTTTTGTGAGTTGATCGCTGGGAGGTGTAAAACCTTTACCAAGCACATGTCTGGGTACGATAGTGAAAAGTGCAAGAGCTCCTGCAGTATTTTTTATGAAAGAACGTCTATTTATAAAGGATTCTTTACATTCTTTATTTTTCTTATTCATATTGTATTAATAATTTATTTTTTCTGTTCGTACAAATAAGTCACCAAAGAAGCAAATTCTTTATAAGAAAGTGAATTTGCCAGCCCAACCGGCATGGAAGATGCTTTAACTTCTTTCTGTTTACTGATGTCGTTTGTTTTAATTAAATGCGTGGCACCGGTGATATCTCGGATGACAATTCTTCGGGCGGATTGTGCCACAATAAAGCCTACATAAGCTTTCCCTGCTTTTGTGTTTACGATAGTCGTCGGAAAGCCTTGAGAAATGGAAGCACTTGGTTTTAAGATGGATTCGGCTATTTGTTCTTTGTTCATAATGCCACCGATTTGTCCAAGGAATGGTCCTTTTAACTTTACACCTTTTTTTATACTATGACAAGTCATGCAGCCTTGTTGAGCAAAAATTTGTTTTCCTTTTGAAGGATCACCTTTTATTTTTTGCAGGGCAATAAGTACATTTTCTATGGAGTTTTTACCTACTTCTCCTTTTTTGTTAATGATTTCTCCAAAATTTACTTTGGGTTGGGTTTGCATTTTGCTGAGAAGGGATTCACCTTTCCCTCCAAATTCTTTTATTCTAAGTCTGAATTTCTCGTTTAAAGTTTCAAAAAATGTCTGATCAAAAGAAGAGTTGTTTTGAGCTACTTGAATAAAAAAATCTTTAATTTTAGATGAACCTTCCCATGGAATGCCTTTATAATAAGGTCCATGAGTGTCTGGTCGCGTTCCCCACCACCAGCTTCCATCATAAGCCGCTTCTTTATGGTATATTCTGGCAAGGGTATGAATAATTTCTCTCTTTAAATCTTCATTCGTGGTATTGTTGAAGGCAGCTATCATTCCTGAAACAGCATCGGTATCGTGCATATAACGTAGTGCCCATAGTGCGAGTTTACTTTCTTTCGTACCGATAGCATTTATGCAGGCTTTTACTGCATGCAGATTCGCTAAAGCCTGTGCTGCCAGATGAGGAAGAATAATTGCTGGATTGGGCGTGGCATGAGGACCAATTTCTCCTTCAGGAACCGGCTTAAAAGAGTCCGGAACTTTAATTTTTAGCAAGGCAGACGCAGCTTCCTGCTTTCCCAATCTGTTTAATCCAATGATTGCTGCAGCTTTTATTCTTGCAGAGGAGTCTTGTAGTGCACTGATAAAAGGTTCATTGGGAACCTCATCTAAGAAAGATTTACGATCAGTCAAAGCGCGTAGAGCGTATTCTCTTAGGTTTTTGTTTTTAGTCAGCTTGACTAATTTTGGAATGGCATCTTCCTGAGCTGCTTGGGCGTAAGTGTACATTCCGGCAACTCTGGCTGCAAGGGTTAATTTTGAGTTTGAGGCTACTGTCAATCCAACTTCTGCGGCGTCCTCTTTATTTCTTTTTAATAACTCT
>DATGTY010000349.1:0-2555 GCA_035301605.1 Chitinophagaceae bacterium
ATAATAAATATCAAGATGCGGTATTTTGGTATCTAAAACCACCATTAGTTTGCCATTTTTCTTCTCTGCATCAATCACCGGATCATACATACTAGGTGCATATTTCACTTCCGCCGCAGCCAAATATTTCAAATTAGCTTCTGTTCTTCTTACAAAATCCTTCCATGAAGTTCTATTTCCCCAAAACACTTCAGATAATGCAAAAGCTCTTGGCCAGGTCATATATTGCGCATGTCTGAAGCTGGATACATATTCTGTCCATAGACAAGCCTCTCCCCCCATAATCATATCAGAATTCACTCCATCCGGAACAATATGTGTACCGGTATAGATTTCCTTCAAAGTATTTGAACGTGGCGGACCTTTAGGTTCTATGAGTGGATCTCCCTGAATCTGACTTAAATATGTTTTACCCCAGGGCGCCATCACCACATGATGTCCCATCTCCGCAGCATGTATTCCACCTTCCATTCCTCTCCAGCTCATCACAGCCGCTTCGGGAGCCAAACCACCTTCTACAATCTCATCCCATCCAATCAATTTTTTCCCTTTAGAAAGCACTATTTTCTCCAATTTCTTTTCAAAATAACTTTGTAACTCTGCAGGATTCTCAATCCCTTCTTTCTCCATCAATGCAATATCCTTTGCATGTTTTGACCAGAAAGATCGATTGGCTTCATCCCCACCTACATGTATATATTCAGAAGGGAATAATTCTGCAACCTGTGTAAATATGGTATCTAAAATTTTCCAGGTATAATCATTGGCTACACATAGCACATTAGCGACCGAATCGGGTGCATCTCCGGGATAAATAGGATATTGTTCTTGCGTACAAGACAAATTAGGGTAAGCGGAAATCAATGCTAAGCTATGCCCGGGTACGTCAATTTCGGGCACAATGGTAACAAACCGTTTTTTCGCATAGGCAATCACTTCCTTCACTTCTTCCTGCGTATAATATCCACCATAAGATTTATCCTGACCAGGCTTGGGTTTAGTTTCTTGTTGAAATGGGAAATAACTCGGAATACGCCAAGCACCCACTTCAGTCAGCTTTGGTAAACCCTTAATTTCCATTCGCCACCCCTGGTCATCCGTCAGATGCCAATGAAAAACATTGTATTTATACTTTGCCATCTCATCGATATATTTTTTCACCTCATCCACTGTAAAGAAATGACGACTCACATCCAGCATCAACCCTCTCCATTGAAACTGTGCATAATCCATAATATGAACACACTTTGCCATCCATTTCTGATGATGCCATACGGTGTCGCTTTCAATCTGAGGTGGGAATAACTGTTTTAAAGATTGAACACCATAAAACAAACCATGTGCATCATTCGCAGAAATAACAATTTTATCAGGAGTAACATCCAAAATATATCCTTCATCTCCTAAAGTAGAATCATAAACAAAATTGGTTTGCAATGAAATGCTATTTTTTCTGCCGGAACCTCTACGTTTAATATCCAGATCAAATCCGCTACTTTTTTTTACCTGATTTTGAAACATCTGCGCAATCGATTCTGCGCTCGCTGCATCATAAAGAATTTTCGTTTCGGAATTTAGAGAAAAATAACCGGTATCTATGTCAACGGAAACCGGTTCCGGTATAATATGAATTTTCTCATTCTGAGCAGCCTGACCAAAGGCATTTAATCCCCAACAAATGAATACTGCTAATACTAGGCTACGCTTCATATAACAACTACTTTTACGTTAAAAAATTAATTATTGGGTCGATTATACAACCCAAATGCAGCAAGAGTAGGATTCAATCTGGAAGATTTTATTTGTAATCTTACTTTTTTAGTGGAGATGGGATTAAAACGTAACAGCCGTTTATAACCAACTGTCGTTCCTTCTGTTATCTTCTCCCATTTTGCTCCATTCCAAAAATCTAATTGAAATTTTTCTATCCTTTGTCCTACTCTTATTTCTTCCTGCAAAAGTAAGACATCAAATGTTTTTTCGCCTTTAAGATTAAAAACAATCGTAGCAGAAGTATCTTTATTTTGAGTGGTCCAATAGGTTATATAATCCCCATCCAACAGCGCTTCTGCATGCACGCCATCTTCAGAATGAATAGAAGCTCCTTTTGCTAAATTTTTCTTAAAGGTCTTTCTAACAATTTTGCTCCACTTCATCAATGTATCCACATCACTTTGGCTTATCAATCCTTTTTTATTTGGAGGCACATTCATCAGTAAGACGCAGTTTCTACCTACGGAACCATAATAGATATCCAGAAGCTTTTCCACAGATTTCACATCATCGTCTTCTTCTTTATGATAGAACCAACCTGGACGCATGGAGACATCTGCCTCTGCAGGATACCAAATCAAGCTTGTGGCATTTTCAATCTTATTCCGACTTCCCAAGTCATGACCAGTCATATCTCCGGCAGGCTTAAAAGTCAGATCTTGCTGAGAATGAGCCGCAATATTTTCTTGCAATTTGGCGCCTACCGGCACAATGCTCCATTCTGAAAGACGGCCATATCCTGTTTCTGTACCCACCCAACGTACATCGGGGCCCATGATTGC
>DATGTY010000350.1:0-4742 GCA_035301605.1 Chitinophagaceae bacterium
TATTTAGTCATTAAAATACTAGAAATATTTATTCTAAAAGATTTACATATCTCCTTTACAACTACCGCCGTTGTTATTCTTATCCTCATTCTCTTATATACTTTCAAGGGTGGAGTAAAAACCATTGTTTGGACGGATACACTACAAACTACTTTCATGCTCATTTCTCTCATTGTCGGGATTTGGTATTTATTGGGAGACCTAGACCTAGCCATTCCCCATGCCTGGCAAAGTATGAAAGCACAAAATCTCACACATATTTTCACCTGGGATGGACTGTCGTCACACAATTTTTTTAAAGAAATTATTGGGGGAGCCTTCATTACAGTAGCAATGACCGGCCTGGATCAGGAGATGATGCAAAAAAATATAAGTGTCAGCAATCTGAAAGATTCCCGAAAGAACATGTTGCTGATGGGTACCCTTCAAATGTTCGTGGTTTTTGCCTTCCTGTTTCTTGGTGGATTACTTTTTATTTATGCACAACAAAATGGAATAACAGCAACAGCAGATGATTTATATCCAACCATTGCTATCCAGAGTGGCTGGCCTTTTTTATTAACCATTATTTTTATCATAGGCTTGATATCCGCATTATTTCCCAGTTCTGATGGGGCGCTCACTGCAATGACATCCTCTTTTTGTTTAGATATTCTTCATTTTAAGAAAAAGAATTGGAGTAAAAAGAAAAAACTACGTACCCGATTATTAGTTCATGCTTCTTTTGCTTTATTATTTCTAGCTTTCATATTCTTTTACCGCTTCATAGACAATGACTCTCTCATATCAATACTTCTCAAACTGGCGGGTTATACTTATGGTCCGCTCCTTGGGCTCTTCTCTTTCGGAATATTAACCAAAAGAAAAATAAATGGGAAAAAGCCATTAACCCTATCTCTGCTTTCCATGTTATTGACCTTAATATTGGATTTACTAAACCATCCGAATTGGTACATTCAACAATTTGACCTATCTCCCCAAATGAGTCATTGGGCACACCTTACCTCTGAAAATATTTTCCAGGGCTATAAAATCGGATACGAGCTTCTGGTCATAAATGCACTTATTACTTTTATTCTGTTATTTATATTTTCTAAAAAGAAAAATACGGACGTTCTCTCTTAAATTTGTATTTTCGCTGCTAGGTTTCTCTCAAATTTCATATTTGAAGAGGAAATAATAATTTTATAATGAAAATTTTAGATTTAAATATTTATGTCAACAATAACAGTAGTAGTCATCCTCATCGTGGCGTTAGTCGGAGGATTGCTCATAGGACTAGGGATTGCCGCCGCCAAGAAAAAGAAAGAGGATCAAAACAAAATTAGTGAAGCAGAACAAAGAGCCAGGGAAATAAAAAAAGAAGCAGAACTGGAGGCTAAAACCACTAAAAAAGAAAAAATTCTCGAAGCGAAAGAGAAATTCAACAAATTACAATCTGAGCACGACAAATCAATAGCAAGAAAAACCAGAAAACTTGAAGATCGTGAAAGAGGCTTTAAACAAAAAGAAAAAACATTAAATCAGAAAAGAGAAAATGTAGAACGAAAGATAAAAGAGACTGATTCCATCAGAGAAAATCTGAATAAACAGGTTGAGTTGGTGAATATCAAACGTACCGAACTGGAAAAACAACAGCATGAGCATGTTAAGCAGTTAGAAAAGATAGCAGGATTAAGTGCAGAAGAAGCCAGAGAACAAATGGTAAAAACGCTAAGAGACGAAGCTCGGACGCAGGCAGCATCTCAGGTACAAGATATTATTGCAGATGCCAAATCAAAAGCCAACAAAGAAGCTAAAAAGATTATCATTCAAACCATACAGCGTACCGCAGCCGAACAAACCATTGAAAATACGGTGACCGTATTTAATTTGGAAAGTGATGAGCTCAAAGGACAAATCATTGGAAGAGAAGGTCGAAATATTCGCGCTATAGAAGCGGCTACCGGAGTGGATCTTATTGTAGATGACACGCCGGAAGCCATCGTACTTTCCTGCTTCGATCCTTTACGTCGGGAAATTTGTCGCCTGGCGCTGCAACGGCTGGTTCAGGATGGACGTATTCATCCGGCTCGTATAGAAGAAGTGGTAAAAAAGACCCGCAAACAGATAGAAGAACAAGTACGTGAAATAGGAGAACGTACGGTGATTGAATTAGGTATTCATGGACTACATCAGGAATTAGTTAGACTGGTTGGGAAAATGCGTTTCCGTTCTTCCTACGGACAAAACCTTTTGATGCATTCAAAAGAGACTGCTAAACTTTCAGGAATTATGGCAGCCGAGATGGGTTTAAATTCCAAATTGGCTAAAAGAGCCGGCCTTTTACATGATATAGGAAAAGTGCCGGATGAAGAAACTGATTTAAGCCATGCACTCCTTGGCGCCAAATTAACAAAAAAATATAATGAGCATCCGGCGGTTGTAAATGCTGTCGGCGCACATCACGATGAAATAGAAATGGAATATGTCATTTCTCCTATCGTGCAAGCTTGTGATGCGGTAAGCGGTGCGCGCCCCGGTGCACGTAGAGAAATCATGCAAAGCTACATGCAACGAATTACTGATTTAGAAAATCTGGCTATAGCTTTCGAAGGCGTAGAAAAAGCCTTTGCAATACAAGCAGGACGTGAACTCAGGATAATTGTTTCGAGTGAAAAAGTAGATGATGCTACGGCCGATAAATTATCTTTTGAAATAGCACAGAAAATCCAGGATGAGATGCAATTCCCTGGTCAAATAAAAGTGACTGTTATTAGAGAGAAACGTGCAATAAACGTAGCTCGTTAACCCAAAACAATTGAGATGAACTACCTTCTAAAAAATGGCAGTATTTTACTGTTATTAGTTGCAATCAGCACCTTTTCAGCTTGTCAATTTAAACCCAAATCCAGCCAAAAGAGAATTTCTTTATTTAATGGAGAAAATCTCAATGGCTGGAAGATACACGGAACTGAAAAATGGTATGTGGATGATGATGGAACGCTCGTATGTGAAAGTGGTCCGGATGAAAAATATGGTTATCTGGCAACAGATAAATCATACAAGAACTTCATCCTCACCGTACACTTTAAGCAGGAATCCGATGGGAACAGCGGCGTCTTTTTTCATAGCTCCATAGAAGGTCGAAAAGTAGATGGCTGGCAAGCAGAAGTAGCTCCTCCTGGACTTTATACCGGCGGCATTTATGAATCTTATGGCAGAGGCTGGCTCATTAAGCCGGATAAAAACAAAGGTGATGTAAAGATGGGCGAATGGAACAGTATGAAGCTTCGAGTAAACGGAGATACTGTAGATACCTGGCTGAATGGAGAGAAAATGATCCACTTGGTAGATCAAAAAATAGGATCATCCTCCGGACAGATTGCTTTACAAATTCATGCAGGAGGTGGGATTAAAGTCCGTTGGAAAGATCTTGTATTGAGAAAATTATAGCAATTAAATCAAAACCGTCCTAACTTTTTAATCTATCCAACTTTAAGTAAAGAATAAATCGGTGTATCACCATTCAATTCCTACTTAAAACCTACCTTTGTGCCCCATTTATTATGAGTAAGAATACGACAGCCGAACAGGTACTAAAGGATAAAGATCATCTTCAAAAAGAGGTCGATAAGAGAAAGACTTTTGCAGTCATTTCTCATCCCGACGCAGGGAAGACTACTTTAACAGAGAAGCTCTTATTATTTGGTGGTGCAATACAAACTGCAGGAGCTGTAAAATCTAATAAGATTAAAAAGAGCGCTACTTCTGATTTTATGGAGATAGAGCGTCAGCGCGGAATTTCTGTGGCCACTTCCGTGATGAGTTTTGAATATAAAGACATGCTCATTAACCTGCTGGATACGCCGGGACATAAAGATTTTGCCGAAGACACTTTCCGCACGCTTACTGCAGTCGATAGTGTGGTACTGGTAATCGACAATATGCGTGGAGTGGAATTACAAACTGCACGTCTGATGGAAGTTTGTCGAATGCGAGATACTCCGGTGATGATTTTTATCAATAAAATGGATAGGGACGGGCAGGATCCCTTTGATTTATTGGATGAACTGGAGGAGAAACTGCAAATTCAACTACGCCCATTGACCTGGCCCATCAACATGGGAGGTGAATTTCGAGGAGTTTACAACCTTCACAAGAAAACTTATATCCCTTTCGGACAAAAAGTAAAACCTCAAAATCAGGAAGAAGTTACTTTATCTGTATCGGAAGATGAAAAGTTGGAGAAATATTTTAATACTGAAGATGCTACGCAATTAAAAGAAGATGTAGAACTAATTGAAGGCGTGTATGATTCATTAAATGAAACAGAATACAGAGCAGGAAAACTGGCACCTGTGTTTTTTGGGAGTGCGTTACATAATTTTGGCGTAAAAGAATTGTTAGACTCTTTTATTCGGGTTGCCCCTGAGCCTCAGGATAGAGATACCAGTACCCGCGAAGTAAAAGTAACGGAGAAAAAGTTTAGTGGCTTTGTCTTTAAAATACATGCAAATTTAGATCCCAGACATAGAGACCGGTTGGCCTTTCTCAGAATATGTTCCGGCGTTTTTCAAAGGAACAAATTCTATCATCATGTCAGATTAAACAAAAAATTACGTTTCAGCAATCCTTACACTTTCCTTGCCAGAGAAAAAAATGTATTAGACAGTGCTTATCCAGGAGATGTAGTAGGTTTATTCGATACCGGAAATTTCAAGATTGGCGATACCCTAACCGAAGGAGAAGATTTTTATTTT
>DATGTY010000351.1:0-2759 GCA_035301605.1 Chitinophagaceae bacterium
TTGGCTTCTTTTATATTCTTGGGTACTGCACTGACAGGTGGCAGCGTGGGCTGCGCAGCTGAATCTTGTCTAACTTCTTTAATCTTAGGGAGATCTTCAGGAGAATTTAATCCAAAATAATCCATAAAAGAATCAGAGGTAACATATAATAGGGGTTTGCCCGGTGCATCTTCTTTTCGACCTTTTATTTCCACCAAATCTTTTTCCAAAAGCTTGTGTACGCTGTAATCAGAATTCACGCCGCGTACATATTCTATTTCTGACTTGGTAATAGGCTGTTTGTAAGCAATAATAGATAAGGTTTCTAAAGAAGCTTTGGACAGTCGCTTTACATACTTATCTCCATTTATTCTTGCAACGGTGGCATGAAACTCAGGTTTTGTCAGGAACTGAAACCCGCCACCACTTTCAACTATATTAAAGGAATAAAAATCAGAGTCATATTTTTCAATAATAGCTTCGATAGCAGAAGTAACCTGATTGATATTCACCTGATTATCCAGGAAACCTGTGGACTGATTAACATAATCCAAAATTTCAATAGCCGACAATGGACGTTCTGAGGCAAAAATAAGTGCTTCAACGTGCGGTATTATGTCGGATACTTCCATAAAAAGTGATACCTCTTATCCCTCTAATGCAGCAGCACCACTAACAATTTCAGTAAGTTCGGTAGTAATGGCCGCCTGACGGGCACGATTGTAAGTAATTTTTAGGTCTTTCAATAATTCGTCGGCATTGTCAGTTGCATTATCCATGGAAGTCATTCTGGCTCCATGTTCAGAAGCATTGGCGTCCAAAATAGCCTTATACAACTGAGTGTTTAGAATTTTCGGCATCAATTCTTCCACTAACGACTTCTGATCAGGTTCGAAAATAAAATCAGCATTTCTTTCTGATTTGTTTTCTTCTTTTTTAACCAGTTCAGGTTCTTCCTGATTTTTAGGAATCGGCAAAAAAGGTTCTACTTTAAATTCCTGAAGAACAGCGTTCACAAATTTGCTGTATATAATTTCTACCTTATCTATTTCACCATTTATGAATTCTTGTCGGGTATATTGTGAAGCTTCTTGAATCTGTCCAAAAGATAATTCCTGTAGCAATTCACTATAGTCGGATTTTATATTTAATCCTTTACCGGATTTTTTACCGGCAAAATGAGTGTGACGTGTAAAATGTTCTGCTCCTTTCTTTCCAATAGGCAATAGGGTAATATTTCCTTTCGCATATTGTTCCGGGTATTTTTCTAAAATATGATGCTTAGCTAACTTAATCAAACTTGCATTATAAGAACCACAAAGACCACGATCAGAAGTCACTAAAATAATAAGGATGTTATTTATCGGACGTTCTTCTGCCAAAGACATATCCACATCTCCGTCGCTGTTGCTGACAATATGTTGTAACATTTCCTGCAATTTCTCAGCATAAGGACGCATTTGTTGAATAGCATCTTGCGCACGGCGCAATTTAGCAGCACTTACCATTTTCATGGCTTTAGTAATCTGTTGAATGGAATCTACTGATTTGATTCTATTGCGGACTTCTTTTAACTGGCCGGGCATGTGTGTTTAAAATTAGATTAGTTAAATCACTTTTTTTCTCTCAAAATTTCTGCAAAGTTACAAGCTTTCCTTTATATTTCAAATAATCTCTTTTTAAAAAATTTTAGGAAATTTCTTTTACGGATACTACCTTTGCGGCAGCTCTTAAAAATAGCTTATCCAGAAAGGCGGAGGGACCGGCCCGGTGAAGCCTTAGCAACCTCTTTGTTAATCAACAACGTAAGGTGCTAATTCCTGATTTAATGATTAGATTTTGTCTGTCATTGGAAAGATAAGTCGATGCTACTTGGATTCATTCCAACAAACTATCTTCTTAAGACTTCTTCCTTTCCGGATATCAATTTTTGTATTTATTAAACTTTAATCATGGATAAAAAGGTAATCAATTTAGGTATATTCGGCTTTGGAACTGTAGGTCAGGGCCTTTTTGAGGTATTAAATCAAACAAAAGGAATTAGTGCCAGAGTAAAGAAGATTTGTATTAAAAATCCGGATAAAGATCGTGCTATAGATGCAGAATATTTTACGACGAATCGGGATGAAATACTGGAAGATCCAACTATTGATGTCGTTGTAGAACTCATTAATGATACACAGGCGGCATTAGAAATTGTAACCAAAGCACTGAAGAATAAAAAGGCGGTGGTGAGCGCCAGTAAAAAGATGGTGGCTGAAAATCTGAAAGAACTTTATGATTTACAACAGCAATATCATGTTCCCCTACTCTATGAGGCTTCTGTTTGTGCCAGCATTCCCATGATTCGAAATCTGGAAGAATATTATGATAATGATTTGCTGCATGGCGTAGAGGGTATTTGTAATGGCTCTAGCAATTATATCTTAACCAAAGTGTCTAAAGACAAAATTGATTTTGATACTGCATTACAGCAGGCTCAGGAAAAAGGTTATGCCGAAACTGATCCAACCTCAGATATTGAAGGGTTTGACTCTAAGTACAAGACTTGTATCCTGCTGCTTCATGCTTTTGGCCTCTTTGTAAAACCGGAAGATGTATTTAATTTTGGTATTAGCAGGCTGAATGATTTTGATATTCAATATGCCAAACAGCAAGATTGTCAAATTAAATTGCTCTCTATCTGCCGTCGCGAAAATGATAAAGTCATCACTTATGTACTTCCTAAGCTGGTCAGTGAAAATCAAATGCTTGCAGATATTACGGATGAATATAATGGC
>DATGTY010000352.1:0-3186 GCA_035301605.1 Chitinophagaceae bacterium
TGGCTCCGGAAGGGAGCGTATCCAAAATTACCGGTAAAGAAGGAGAACGGTTTACTGGTCCGGCGAGAGTTTTTGAAGGAGAAGCCCATCTGATTGAAGGCATTGAAAATAAAAAAGTGAAGGCCGGTGATGTAGTTGTCATTCGTGGTGTAGGCCCTAAAGGCGCACCGGGAATGCCGGAAATGCTGAAACCTACTTCGGCTATTTTTGGTGCAGGATTGGGTAGCAGTGTTGCTTTAATCACGGATGGTCGTTTCTCAGGAGGAACGCATGGATTTGTAGTCGGACATATTGTACCCGAAGCTTATGAAGGAGGGCTGATTGGATTGGTAAAAGACGGAGATGAAATTGAGATCGATGCCACCCAAAACAAAATTACATTGAAAGTTGACGAGGAAGAAATAGCAAAAAGAAAAGCAACCTGGAAACAGCCGGCATTAAAAGTAGAAAAAGGAATATTATTTAAATACGCAAAATCTGTTCAAAATGCAACAAAAGGATGTGTTACTGACGAATAAAGAGTCTAAGGAAATGCCACAAAAAGATGCAAAGCCAACTGAGACGATGAATGGAGCCAGAGCGCTTGTTCTTTCCTTAATTGCTGAAGGAGTAGATACCATATTTGGTTATCCGGGTGGTGCAATTATGCCCACCTATGATAAATTATTTGATTATCTAGATCAAATAAATCATGTGCTTACCAGACATGAACAAGGTTCCGTGCATGCAGCACAGGGATATGCACGTACTTCAGGTAAAGTGGGGGTAGCCATCTCAACTTCCGGACCGGGAGCGACGAATATGATTACCGGACTGGGAGATGCCATGATGGATTCTAATCCCATCGTGTGTATTACTGGTCAGGTGGCTTCTCAGCTACTGGGTACAGATGCATTTCAGGAAACGGATGTGGTGAATACCACCATTCCGGTGACCAAATGGAATGTACAGGTAACCCGTGCGGAAGATATTCCTGAAGCGATTGCAAAAGCTTTTTATATTGCTAAAAGCGGACGTCCGGGACCGGTTGTAGTGGATATAACAAAGGATGCTCAAATCTCCGATATGGAATTTAAGGGTTACGAACCTTGTAAAAAGATTGAGACTTATTTTCCTAATCCGGAATTGAATCTTGATAAGGTAAAAGAAGCAGCAGCATTGATTAATCAGTCGAAAAAACCTTATATCCTTGCAGGACAGGGGATTTTGCTATCCGGCGCCGAAAAAGAAGCTCAGACTTTGGCTGAGAAAGCCGACATTCCGGTGGCTTCCACTTTGCTGGGGTTATCCGCTTTTCCGACGGATCATCCTTTATATAATGGTTTTTTAGGCATGCATGGAAATTATTCTTGTAATAAATTATTGAATGAGTGTGATTTACTTATTTCAATAGGCATGCGCTTTGATGACCGTATTACCGGGGATCCCAATAGATTTGCCAAGCAGGCAAAGATTATTCATTTCGATATTGACGCCTCGGAAATAGATAAAATTATCAAAACGGATGTAGGTATTTTAGCGGATGCGAAAGAAGCTCTTTCTGCATTGTTACCTTTGGTAAATGAAGCAAGTCACAAGGACTGGTTAGCAGAATTCAAGGTTTTTGAAAGGGAAGAATATAACAAGATTATTGATGATGAATGGTTCCCAAAGGCAGGAATGATTAGAATGGGGGAAGTGGTGCATAAATTATCTGAGAAAACTGAAGGAAAAGCTGTTGTGGTAAGTGATGTGGGGCAGCATCAGATGATTACTTCCAGATATTATGACTTTAAGTTGGCCAATAGTCATGTTACTTCCGGCGGAATGGGAACTATGGGATTTGGACTTCCTGCAGCTATGGGGGCTTGTTTAGGAGCTTCCGGTAGAGAAACCTATGCGATTGTTGGGGATGGTGGTTTTCAGATGACGTTACAGGAATTAGGTACTATTGCTTCTAATAATATTCCCTTAAAGATTATTATATTGAATAATCGATTTCTGGGAATGGTGCGTCAGTGGCAACAGTTATTCTTTGATAAAAGGTATTCTTTTACGGATATTGATAGTCCTGATTTTGTGAAATTAGCGGATGCCTACGGTATTCCCGGGAAAAGTGTAGAAGTGCGTGAGCATTTAGATGATGCCATAGATGAAATGAGAAAACATGATGGTCCTTATTTATTAGAGATAAATGTAGAGAAGGAAGATAATGTATTTCCTATGGTGCCATCAGGAGCCTGCGTTTCTGATATGATGTTGGAACTGCCGAGCGATAAGTAGGTAGTGTTCTATAATAACCGTTTAACAATAAAACCATTTAACTATACAGCAATGAAAAAAGATTTCACATTAATCGTCTTTGCGCAGAATAATTTTTCCGTGCTTAATCGTATGATTAATATATGCAACAGGAGGAGGATTCGTATTAAAAAATTATTGGGATATGAATTAGAAGATCCGCGCAGAGGAGAGGCTTGCTTTATTCTTCATGATACAGAGGAAATGGTGAATAAAGTAAGACTTCAAATAGATAAGTTGATAGAAGTAGAGGAGACGCAACTCCATGAAGGTGAAAACGCATTCTATGAAGAACAAAATGGCGTAGCTGTCATAAAATAAGACTTTAAACTTTTTAATTTTTAAACAACAAAATAAAAGACAAATGGCAAAAATCAATTTCGGTGGTACGTCCGAAGAAGTAGTAACACGTGACGAATTTCCTATGGACAAAGCGAAGGAAGTTTTGAAAGACGAAACAATAGCTGTCCTTGGATATGGCGTACAAGGTCCGGGTCAGGCTTTAAACCTGAGAGATAATGGCTTTAATGTCATTGTTGGTCAACGGAAAAATTCAAAATCCTGGGATAAAGCCGTGGAAGATGGTTGGGTACCAGGAGAAACTCTTTTTGAGATAGAAGAAGCTGCTGAGAAAGGAACAACGATTGAATTCTTACTTTCTGATGCCGGACAAATTGCAGTTTGGCCAAAAATAAAACCACTTCTTAAGGAAGGAGATGCACTTTATTTTTCTCATGGCTTTGGCATAACTTACAAAGATCAGACAGATATTGTGCCTCAGGATAATATTGATGTCATTCTTGCAGCTCCCAAAGGTTCAGGAACATCACTACGTAGAAATTTCTTAGCCGGACAAGGCGTAAATTCCAGCTTTGCTGTATTTCAGGATGCAACCGGTCATGCAAG
>DATGTY010000353.1:0-2541 GCA_035301605.1 Chitinophagaceae bacterium
ATGCCTGACCTTAACTTCTGTATGTAGTTTTTGAGAAAGTTTCTCAGATACTTGTTTCACTATGAAATTCTGAACCGGTGTTACATTAATCAGCAGTGCCAGAGAAACGAATATCCCCAAGATGAACAGCAACAGAATGAATAATATTTTAATCGGCCTTTTCAGAATAATAATTTTGCTGCAAAGTTAGACAAATGGGAATTTTAAACAATTTTATAAGCAGTACTTCTACAAAGATTATTCCCGAAAGTGTAAATATCCGGGTTATAGTATTGGATAGGAAAAAAATGAGAATCAAGAATGTAATTATTAGGAAAGGGGAATGCAATGAAGGTGGCTTGCTTCTAGTTTCGTAAATTTGCATTATGAAATTTGAGCTTGGAGATACGGTTCGTTTATTGCACTCGGGTGAAGAAGGAGAGGTCGTGGAGTTGTTGGGGAGAAAAATGGTGGAGGTTGAGGTGGATGGAACACGTTTTCCGGTATATAATGACCAGCTTGAATATCCTTACTACGAGCGGTTTAGAGAAATGAGAAAACAGAAAAAGAAACCTAAAAAACTGAGTGGGGAGGATATTCCTAGGGAAAATATTCGTTCGGAGGTACATCAGGAAACAGGGGTTCATTTATCTGTATTGCCGGTTTATCATGAAGAGGAAATTGAAGTAGTATCTGCTTTGAAATTGTATTTAGTAAATGAAACTCGCTTTCTTTATGAAATTCAATTTAAAGAATTTCTGAATCAATGTCTTGAACTAGAAATAAATACTGAAATTCGTCCTTTTTCGCGATTGTATATTAAAGATTTTCTTTTTGAAAATCTCAATGACCATCCTCGTTTTGATTTTCATTTGGTACCGAAAAATCGAGAGAAAAACATGCTACGTTTTTTTGATTATTCATTGAAGTTGAAAGCGAAGCAGGTTATCAAGAAAATGACTGCAGTGGAGTCCGGTAAAAAAGCAATATTTTCCTATATTCTGTTTAAGAAATATCCTTTGCATTCTGATAAAAAAACTAAAGATTGGAATTTTATAGTGCCTTTAGAAAAGGAGGATTATAACTATCAGTCAGGGAATGCTATTTCGAGGAATGTGATTGAAGAATTGGATTTGCATGCAGAAAAACTAACGGATAATTTTAGGAATATGAATGCAACAGATATTCTCATGTTGCAACTTTCTACTTTGCAATCTGCTCTTCATGAAGCGATTGCCAACAGACAATATTCTATGATTGTGATTCATGGTATCGGAAAAGGAATATTGAAAAGAGAAGTTCATGCTATCTTAAAACAAACACCGGAAGTAAAGCGCTATGTTAATCAACATGATTTTAGATATGGATTTGGCGCTACGGAAGTATTTTTTGAATATTAAAAATAATAAATACAATCATGTTTCAACATCTAGAAATTATATTAGCCTCCGGTTCTCCGAGACGTAAGAAGCTGTTGGAAGAGGCAGAACTATCCTTTACTGTAAAAACTTCTGATGTAGAGGAAACATATCCCAATAGTTTACCAAAAATGATGATTCCTGAATTTCTGGCAGCTAAAAAAGCGGAAGCGGTAAGAAAGGTGTTTTCTAATAATAAATTTATTATTGCGGCAGATACCATCGTGTTGCAGGATAATAAAATATTGGGAAAACCAAAAAATAGAGCGGATGCAATCTTTAAGTTAAAGTCATTATCGGGTGCTGTCCATCAGGTCATTACCGGAGTTTGTTTATGTTATCAGGGAGAAAAGAAGACCTTTTCAGCCAGTACAAATGTTTTTTTTAAAAGATTATCCAAAGAAATTGTTACGCACTATGTGGATCAGTATCACCCCTTGGATAAAGCCGGAGCTTATGGTATTCAGGAATGGATTGGTTTGGTAGGAATTGACCGAATTGAGGGAGATTATTTTAATGTAGTGGGATTACCTGTATCTCGTGTTTTAGCAGAGATGTTTAAAATGGAACATCTTGTGAATAAATCTTGACAACAAATCAACTTAAAAGGCTCCTATCTGTTTTCCGATAGGAGTCTTTTAGGGATTAAAGGTTTTCCTCTAATGAATTTTGTAATTTTTTGGAGGTGTTTTTTTTAGAAGATATTTAACAAAATAGTCCCAACGACGACGCATCTGATAGTAGTAGAATTTGCCATATCCATGACGCGCATTGGGGTAAACAATCAAATCAAAAGTTTTATTTGCTTCTTCTAGGGCTTGAACCACAAGAAGGGTATTTTGTGGAGGAACATTGTTATCCATTAAACCCACGACCAGCATCAAATGTCCTTTTAAGTTTTCCGCATAATTTTGATTGGCTTGTTTGGTATAGGATTCGTTGCTAATAGCGCCATTGAATCGGTCTCCCCAGTCGGCTTCATAGTTTCTGTTGTCATGATTGCCGGATTCAGCAATGCCGACATCAAAGAAATCCGGATAGCGGAACATGGCTGCTGCAGTTGCAAAACCACCACCTGAATGTCCCCATATACCTACGCTGGAGGTGTCGATGTAATTATGACGGGTTGCTAGTTGGCGAATGG
>DATGTY010000354.1:0-4960 GCA_035301605.1 Chitinophagaceae bacterium
GTACAATTCTTCTCAGGATTTGGAAGGGAAGCGCATTGCTACTACCTATCCTGTCATAGTAAAGCAGTTTCTTGATAAAAATAAGATACAGGCAGACATTCACGAAATTAGCGGATCTGTAGAGATTGCACCCGGAATCGGACTGGCTGATTGTATTTGTGATTTGGTGAGCTCAGGTTCTACCTTGTTTATGAATGGACTAAAAGAAGTGGAAATTATTCTAAGGTCTGAGGCAGAATTGATTTCAGGAGGCGATCTTGGCACGGAGGAACAGCAATTACTGGATAAATTTATTTTTAGAATTCAATCCGTAAAAAGAGCACAGAATACCAAGTATATACTCCTGAATGCACCAAATGATAAACTGGATATTATTTGTAATCTGTTGCCGGGAATGAAGAGCCCTACCGTATTGCCTCTGGCAGAAAATGGCTGGAGCTCTATACATTCTGTGGTGAATGAGAATGAATTCTGGGGCGTAATAGAGAAGTTGAAAGCCAATGGTGCAGAAGGTATTTTAGTTTCTCCAATTGAGAAAATGGTTTTATAAATAATAGATTATGCAGGTAATTAAGTTTCCTTCGGAAGATAATTGGGACGAGCTGTTACAACGGCCTGTTATAGAAACAGCCTCTTTAGAGAAGCAGGTTAAGTCGGTATTGGAGAAAGTGAAAAAAAATGGAGATAAAGCCGTAAGCCGATATACGGAGAAATTTGATAAAGTAAAACTAGAGCAGTTTGCTGTACCTGATGAAGAGATCATTGAGGCAGAGAAATTGTTGAGTAAAAATTTAAAAAAGGCTATACGAAAGGCAACGGACAACATCGAAAAATTCCATGCCGCACAAAAAAATCCGGTAGAAAAGATGGAAACCATGCCGGGTGTTTCCTGTTGGAGAAAGTCTGTAGGAATAGAAAAAGTAGGATTATATATTCCCGGGGGGAGTGCGCCTTTATTTTCAACGGTGTTGATGTTGGGAATTCCGGCAAAATTGGCAGGGTGCAAAGAAGTCGTGCTGTGCACACCGCCCTCTTCAGAAGGAAGGGTAAATCCTGCCATTTTATATGCTGCTTCTTTAGCCGGAATTACCCAAATTTTTAAAATTGGTGGTGTTCAGGCCATTGGTGCAATGGCTTATGGAACCGAAACTGTTCCTAAAGTATATAAAATATTTGGTCCGGGCAATCAGTATGTGACTTGTGCCAAACAATTGGTTACCAAGGATAAAGTGGCTATTGATATGCCGGCAGGTCCTTCAGAAATGGTTTTGTTTGCTGATGAAACAGCTCAACCGGAATATGTAGCAGCCGATTTATTGTCTCAGGCCGAACATGGAAAAGACAGTCAGGTTATTTTGTTTACGACACATGAAGAAATGATTGAGGGGGTACAAAATGCAGTTAAAAAGCAATTAAAAAAACTGTCTCGAAAAGATATTGCTGAGGCTTCACTGGAAAATAGCAGAATTATTCTTTTAGGAAATAGAGAGGATACTTTGAAAATGATTAACAAATATGCCCCTGAACATTTGATTCTTTCTTGTAAAAAAGAGGAGGAGGTAGCAGAAAAAGTCATCAATGCAGGCTCTGTATTCTTGGGGAATTATTCTCCTGAAAGTGTTGGAGATTATGCTTCAGGAACCAATCATACTTTGCCTACCAATGGATATGCCATTGCTTATAGTGGTGTTTCTTTGGATAGTTTTGTCAAGAAAATCACTTTTCAGAAACTGAGCAAAAAAGGATTGAAAAATATAGGAGATATTGTAGAGGAAATGGCTGCTGCTGAAGGTCTGGATGCGCATAAAAATGCGGTCGCCATTAGAAAAAAATAAAATGCCTTGCGACTTTTACGTGAAATAAATAAAACGCATGTTTGATATTAATAAATTAATTCGGGAGAATGTCAGGAGGCTAAAACCATACTCTTCAGCAAGAGATGAGTTTAGCGGAGACGCTTCTATCTTTTTGGATGCCAATGAAAATAGCTTTGGCTCTCCTGCTGGAAATAATTATCACCGTTATCCTGATCCGCATCAGAAGAAATTGAAAGAGAAAATTGGCAAAATAAAAGGTGGACTTCCTCCGGCTCATATTTTTCTGGGAAATGGAAGTGATGAATGTATTGATTTGTTATTCAGAGCCTTTTGTGAACCTAAGGAAGATAACGTGATTATTTGTCCGCCTACTTATGGAATGTATAAAGTGAGTGCGGAAATCAACGATGTAGAAGTGCAAGAAGCTCCTCTGGATAGAGAATTTCAATTACAGATTGAAAAGATAAAAGAGCTGATTGATGAACATACCAAACTCATTTTTTTATGTTCTCCCAATAATCCCTCCGGAAATACAATGTATAGGGAAGATATTGAGGATTTATTGGAAAATTTTGATGGATTGGTAGTGATGGATGAAGCCTATATCAATTTCTCTCACTTCATGTCCTATCTTCAGGATTTAAAGAATTATCCTAACTTGGTTATTCTGCAAACTTTTTCCAAAGCCTGGGGGATGGCCGGATTAAGGTTAGGAATGTTATTTGGTATTTTGCCGATAATCAATATCTTGAATAGAATAAAACCGCCTTACAATGTGAATCAGGCTACGCAGGATATAGCTTTGAAAGCCTTAGAGAAAATTGATTTGGTGAATGAGAAAATAAAAGATATTGTAGATGAGAGAGAAAAATTAATGATTGAGCTAGGAGAATTTTCTTTCGTTCAGAATGTGTATCAAAGCGATGCTAATTTCGTTTTAGTGAAAATGAGAAAAGCAGCGGAGAAATACCATGCGTTAGTGAAAGATGGGATTATTGTGAGAGATAGGAGTAAAGTCGTTCTTTGCGATGACTGTCTGAGAATAACCGTAGGTACTCCGGAAGAAAACAAAACCTTGTTAGCTGCACTGGAAAAGATGTAGAAGATTTTGTATTTTTGTATAAAGATAGAAAAATGTAAGAGATGGAATTCCCTAAACTAAAATCAATCGAAGTAGTCAGTAAATTTATTTTGCATATAAAATATGAAGATGGAGTAAATGGAGATGCTGACCTTTCAGAGTTTAAGAATAAAGGGATTTTTAAAACTTGGAATAACCCGAGTGAGTTTGAGAAAGTGCAGATAGATAAAGAAAGAAATGTTTTAAAATGGTCTGATAGCATCGATTTAGATGCAGATGCGCTATATCTTCAGATACAGGGTCTTACTTTTAGTCAATGGAAAGAAAACCAACTTCATGCCACAACTAACTAGTTTCTATGGGATAGTGATTTATTTATATTTTTTTGACCATAACCCTCCACACTTTCACGCACGATATGGCAACGAAGAGGTAGTAATTTCCATCTTGGATCTTACAGAATTGTATGGTCATATCCCTAAAAGGGCATTTTCGTTAGTAATAGAATGGGCATCACAACATAGAACTGAATTATTAGACAATTGGGAAAGATGTCAACAAGGTCTTTTACCTCAAAAAATTAATCCATTACCTTAAACCAAAAAACAAAATGGCAAAACGCGTATTATTTATTGACAGAGATGGTACATTAATTCATGAACCGGAAGATCGTCAGATTGACAGCTTAGAAAAATTAGAATATTTTCCTAAAGTATTTCAGGGCTTGGCAAAAATCGCTCAATTGGATTTTGAGTTGGTGATGATAACCAATCAAGATGGTTTGGGAACTGAACATTTTCCGGAAGAAAAATTCTGGCCGGCACAAAACAAAATGATGGAAGCTTTGGAAGGAGAAGGAATTCATTTTACTGAAGTTTTTATTGATAAAACGTTCAAAAAAGAAAATAAACCCACCCGAAAACCGGGAACTGCTTTATTAACACAATATATTGATAATCCGGATTATGACTTGGAAAACTCTTTTGTGATAGGGGATCGTATTAGCGATGTGAAATTAGCTCAAAATCTGGGTGCAAAAGGAATTTGGATCAATACCGGTCATGGTCGAGGTATGGAAGATGTGAAAGAATCTTTGGAAGAAATGAAGCCTTTTATTGCTTTAGAATCTACTGATTGGAATGAAATTTATGACTTCTTAAAAAAAAAAGTAGAACAGGAAGCGTAGAACGCAATACCAAAGAAACGCAAATTGCCATCTCCGTTGATTTGGATGGCTCAGGGAAAGCTGATATCCAAACCGGTATCGGCTTTTTTGATCACATGTTGGAACAAATTGCTCGTCATGGATTATTAGATTTGAAGATTCATGTGAATGGTGATTTGGATATTGATGAACATCATACTATTGAAGATACCGGACTGGCTTTGGGAGAAGCGGTTTTGAGAGCACTTGGCGATAAACGCGGAATAGAACGTTATGGCTTTTTGCTTCCTATGGATGATAGTTTGGCGCAGGTTGCAATTGATTTTGGAGGGCGGAACTGGCTGGTTTGGGAAGCAGATTTTAAAAGAGAAAAAATAGGAGAAATGCCTACAGAAATGTTTTCTCACTTCTTTAAATCTTTTTCTGATGCGGCCAAATGTAATCTGAATATCAAAGCAGACGGTGAAAACGAACATCATAAAATAGAAGCTATTTTTAAAGGATTTGCGAAAGCTATAAAAATGGCGGTTCGTTTGGATGAAAATAATATGCAATTGCCCAGTACTAAGGGGTTGCTGTAGGTGTACAAACATTCTCATCCCGCTATTGTTAATATGCATAAAGGGATATTTCTTTGAATCATAAGAATGGTATTATGGCTATAAAAGAATTTGATGTTTTTATAATTGGAACGGGAACCGCTGGGAAAACGGTGGCTTTTGCAGCTGCTGAGGCCGGGAAAAAAGTGGCTATTGCAGATGATAGAGAATATGGCGGAACTTGTGCCAATCGGGGATGTGATCCTAAAAAAGTGATTGTGGGCATAACGGAACTTCTGAATAGTGCAAAAAATCTGCAGGATTTCGGGGTTTCTGAAATTCCGAAGTTGAATTGGAA
>DATGTY010000355.1:0-2915 GCA_035301605.1 Chitinophagaceae bacterium
ATTCTTAGCTATTATTTTGGTGGCTATTATTATGCTGTTTTTCTTGCATAGCCTACGTAATGCTGCCATTACTTTGGTGGCTATTCCACTGTCTCTAATTGCTACTTTTATTGGAATGTATGCATTAGGGTTTACCTTAAACCTGATGTCCCTTCTCGGACTGTCTCTTGTTGTAGGTATTCTGGTGGATGATGCGATTGTGGTGATTGAAAATATCCATCGACACATGGAAATGGGAAAGAATAAAGTGCGTGCTGCCTATGATGGGGTAAAAGAGATTGGATTTACCGTTATGGGAATTACGTTAGTTATTATTGTGGTTTTCTTACCTATTTCATTAGCTACCGGATTGGTACCTGATATTTTAAGGCAATTTACGGTAACAGTAATGATTGCTACGGCCATGTCTCTGCTTGTTTCTTTCTCAATCGCACCATGGATGTATTCAAGAATAGGTAAATTAGAACAGATTAGCTCAACTTCTATATTTGGTAAGGTTTTAGGTGGCTTTGAATATGGAATCAGTAAAATGTCCGGTGGTATTCGGGGTATTTTAAAGTGGTCTTTAGCAAAAAGAAGTCACAAAGTCATTACTTTACTGGTCACTGTTATATTATTTATTGGATCATTTATGTTGGTTGGTAAAGGATATGTAGGAACAGCCTTTTTCCCTGAAAATGATAAAGAGGAATTTTATTTACAACTGGAGTTAGATAAAGATGCCTCTATCCAACAGACTAATTTTCTGACGCAAAAGGCAGAGCAATATCTTATCAAGCGGCCTGAGATTGAAAAAATAATTACAACTGTTGGGCAGGCTTCTGACGGAATGATGTCCGTAAATGGTTCTGAGAATAAATCTGAAATTCATATTTTTCTAAAAGACGGACATAGTCAGAAAGAACCTACAAAAGCATATGCTGCCAAGTTAAAAAGAGAGATGGGAAATGTTATTGTGAATGCAGAGTTGAAAATCGTTAATATGGGATTGATGGGGGCGGAAAGGGCGCCTTTGCAGCTGACTGTAATTGGTGCTTCTCATGAAGATGCGATGACTTTTGCCACAAAAGCAGCCGGTTTATTGAAAGATGTATCCGGAGCTACTGAAGTAAGGCTTGTATCTGAAGGAGGAAATCCGGAAATTAAGGTGCAGGTTAATAGAGACAAAATGACCTCTCTGGGATTAAATGTAGCAAATGTAGGAATGGCTATGCAAACTGCCTTTTCCGGTAATGATGATGCTAAGTTTACCATGGGAGATGAGGAATATGATATCAATATTCGCTATGACAAAATGGGAAGAGAAACAGTGAATGATCTTCGCTCTATGGAATTTATTAATGGACAGGGGCAGCCCATTAAATTGGATCAGTTTGCTGATGTAGATTATAGTTCTGGTCCAAGTTTGTTAGAAAGAAGGGATAAATCTCCTTCTGTAACGATTGAAGCACAGACTATAGGACGTACGATTGGATCTGTGGCTTCCGATTGGATGTCAGAGGTAGAGAAATTAGATAAAAAACCCGGTGTATCCTATGTTTGGGGTGGAACCATGGAGAACCAACAAGAAGGTTTTGGTGCTTTAGGACTGGCATTGTTGGCTTCTGTCTTATTGGTTTATTTGATTATGGTAGCAATCTATAATAACTTTGCAACCCCCTTGGTAGTGATGTTCTCTATTCCATTGTCGTTTATTGGCGCATTGCTTTTCTTGGCAATATTCAATCAGAGTTTGAATATCTTTACCATTTTGGGAATCATTATGCTGATAGGGCTTGTCGCTAAGAATGCCATTTTATTGGTGGATTTTGCTATTAATAGCGAGCAACAGGGAGTTTCTGTATATGACTCTCTCATGGCGGCATACAAGGCACGTTTTCGTCCTATTTTAATGACAACCATTGCTATGGTGATAGGTATGTTGCCCATTGCTTTTGCTACTGGTGATGGAGCAGATATTAACAGGGGACTTGCGCTGGTGATTATTGGAGGATTAATTTCATCGCTGTTCCTGACGCTGGTCATTATTCCTGTGGTTTATGCTATTTTTGATAGTATTGGCAGGAGAATCGGAAGAAAAAAGAAACCGGATTATGGTCAGTTAATGATTGAGTCTTATGAGAAACAATCTGAGTACGAAGATTGATAGTCTGTTGCTCTAATAAATAAAGCATGAAACCCGCTCAGTGTAAAAATTATTGTAATTTTATAGAGCGGGTTTTGTTTACGGGATTATGATACTTTTAATTCGTTATTATGTATAAGAAAAAGTTGAAAAAGTATATCTTCAGGAGTAGTTTTAAAATATATCTGCTTTATATGCTTTCTTCCATTATGATTATCTCTATTTATGATGATTCTGATTGGCAGGGTGTCTTAATGAGATCAGTCACTATTGGGGTATTGTCTTTAATTATTTTTTGTTTAAATATTCATGTGATTGCCTTTTTTAAATATTCTAAACATAATCATAAATGTCATAAACGAGAAAGTAAATATTTTAGAAATGCAGAGAAGAAAATTTTTTCTTGTGGATTGTTTGGAACCATGATTTTGTTTGGGATACATTATCTCATCAGTATGTTTTTATTTGAAAGGGGGGTGGATATGCACTTGCCCGATAATATGATTAATGCGGGAGGTTGGAGGATTATACTGATACTTTTTTATGTGAGTGTTGTAGAATATACGATTATATATCTGATTCAGTATTTTGCATTAAGCCAATATGAAAAAAGTCAATTTGAATTTGAATTATTAAAGTTGAAAAATTCTAATGCCGAAACAGCGAATCAATTGTTGCAGCAGCAAATAAGACCACATTTCCTTTTTAATGCATTATCTACGTTAAAATCTTTAATTAAGAGAAAGCCGGATATTGCGGAGACTTATCTTATTCAACTTTCTGATTTTCT
>DATGTY010000356.1:0-14954 GCA_035301605.1 Chitinophagaceae bacterium
AATGACAAAAGAGAGATTAAAAAATAATTTTGTTCCTGTGCTGAAGGGAGAATTGGATGCGGGCTTTTCCGATAGAGAAAGTCAACTAATCATGGCGCCGATACCGGTAGATGCACAAGCGGATGCGAGACAGCTCATTGCTCCGGCCTCTGCTAAAATCAGTAGCGTCATGATTCTATTATTTTTAAGCAGAAAAGGACAACTGAATTTAGTGCTTACCCGGCGTTCCAAAAATATTCAACATGGAGGAGAATTGAGCTTTCCGGGAGGTCGAAGAGAAGGGGAGATAATATCAGTTTGTGGAAGAATGGCATTTACATAGCGATGTAAGCTATAAAGTCCCATTTTGGCATGTTCATGAAGTGCCACTTTGGGGAGTAACAGCGATGATTTTAAACGAATTTTTAACGCTGATTAAAAAGTGTAAAAAAAAAGAGAGGCTATATCCTTAATTATTAAGGAATAAGAATAAATTCCATTTTAAGATGAATTTGTTTTTGGCCGGTGCTATAAATTACGAAATATTTTTCCTACTTTTGCGTTCTAGAATCTATAAATGACTTAATACCTATGAATGTCATTATGAAGTTTAGCATTCTTTTAAAATGCTTCAAAAATTCTAGAAATTCCAACCATTTGGCTACAAACTTTGTAGAAATAGATTCGTTTTTTAAAAAAAATATGACTTCTTTTATTAAAGAAGTTTTTTTTTGTCTGCTTCTTTTGATTAAAGGGCAATCTTTTATAGCATATAAATTAAAGGAAAAGGAACGGCATCTGCGCAGTTTCTTTCAGAAAAATAAAATAATGATATTTTGCAACCCAAAATTTGAATTAGTACAACCATAATGAACAGATTTTTGATTTTAGCAGACGGAACCGTATTTAAAGGGAAAGCATTTGGTGCTGATACCGAAACGATAGGGGAGCTGGTCTTTACAACAGGTATGAGTGGATATCAGGAGACCATTACGGATCAATCCTATAATGGTCAGATTATTAATTTTACTGCTCCAATGATTGGTAATTACGGTATTGCCAAAAAATTTAATGAATCGGAAAAACCAACTGCGAAAGGTGTGTTGGCTCGGGAAATTACCGAAGTCGTTGGAAATTATCAGAGTGAACAAACGCTGGATGCATATTTAAAAGAAGAAGGCATTCCCGGAATCTATGACATTGATACCAGAGCGATTACCCTGAAGATTAGAAATGCCGGGGACATGAAAGCGGTGATCGTAAATAGTCCGGATGCAGATTTAGTGAAGCAAATGCCGGAATGGAATCTGGATAAGGAACAATTGAAAGATAGTTTTAGATATAAAGTAGAGGTGTTTGAGGCTATCGGAAAGCATGTTGTACTGCTTGATTTTGGGTTTAAGCAAAGTATCGTTCGTCACCTGAATACAAGAGGATTGAAAGTAACTTGTGTTCCGGGAAATTATTCTTTTGAACAAATTAAGGAACTACGACCGGAAGGTATTTTGTTGAGTAATGGTCCCGGAAATCCTCAGGATCATGAGGATGTATTGGAAACTATTCGAGAATTACAAAAGAATTACCCTGTTTTTGGTATCTGTATGGGACATCAATTGTTATCTCTGGCTAATGGTGCTGATACCTTTAAGATGAAGTTTGGTCATCGTGGATTTAACCATCCTGTGAGGCATTTGGATACAGGGAAAATCTATTTTACCTCTCAAAATCATGGATATGCAGTGAGAAAAGAGTCTCTTGAAAATACGGATTTAGAAATTACCCAGATAGAGATTAATGATGAAACAGTAGAGGGTGTTCAACATAAAAAATATCAATCGTTCTCCGTTCAATATCATCCCGATGCAACACCGGGACCACATGATTCTGATTTTATGTTTGATCATTTTTTAGAACTTTTAATTAATAAGTAAACCGAAGATGCCAAAAAGAACAGATATAAAAAAAATTATGGTTATTGGTTCCGGACCAATCATTATTGGTCAAGCTGCAGAGTTTGACTATTCAGGAACCCAGGCTTGTCTTGCTCTTAGAGAAGAAGGTTATGAAGTTGTTTTGATTAATTCTAATCCTGCAACCATCATGACAGATAAACATATTGCCGATAAGGTATATATTGAGCCTATCACCCTGGATTTTGTCAAGCGGGTTTTGGTAAAAGAACATCCGGATGCCATTATTCCTACCCTGGGAGGACAAACCGGATTAAATATGGCGGTAGAATTAGATGCTTCCGGAATTTTAAATCAATTGGATATTGAAATTTTGGGAACACGTCTGGAGTCTATCAATCAGGCAGAAGATAGAGAAGAATTCAAAAAATTGATGGCTAAGCTGGGGGAACCTACTCCGGCTTCACTTACAGCGCATACTTATAAAGAAGCAGAAGATTTTACTCAGGAAGTGGGATTCCCGGTTATTATTCGTCCTGCCTTTACTATGGGTGGAACCGGTGGTGGTATTGCACATAATATTGAAGAGTTAAATACCATTGTGAAACGTGGATTGAAAGCTTCTCCCGCTACGGAGGTTTTGATTGAGCAAAGTATCTTCGGATATAAAGAAATCGAATTTGAGGTAATGAGGGATGCCAACGATAGTACGCTTGCTGTGTGTAATATGGAAAACTTTGATCCGGTAGGGGTACATACAGGAGATTCTATTGTATTTTCTCCTATTCAGACATTAACAGATGCCGAAGTGCAGATGATGCGTGATGCTTCTTTGAGAATTATTCGCGCCCTGAAAATTGAAGGGGGTTGTAATGTACAATTGGCAATTGATACCAAAACCAGTAATTATGTGGTTATTGAGGTGAATCCCAGAGTAAGTCGTTCTTCTGCACTGGCTTCCAAAGCTACCGGTTATCCCATTGCAAAATTTGCTGCTAAGATTGCTGTGGGCATGGATATGGATGAAATTAAGAACTCCATTACCAATAAAACTTATGCGCAGTTTGAACCGGCGTTGGATTATGTGGTTTGTAAGATTCCACGCTGGCCTTTCGATAAATTCTCAAAAGCAGATCGTACGATTGGTACGCAAATGAAGGCTACCGGAGAGGTGATGGCACTTGGTAGAAATATTGAAGAGTCTATTCAAAAAGCAGTTCGTTCTTTAGAAATTGAACAGGATGATTTGTTGATGGATGTGCTGAAAGAAAGAAATATTGAGGAATTGAAAGCTTATGTGACGGTTCCTAAAGATGATCGTTTGTTTTATTTAGCCGAGTTAATTCGCAGAGAAGTTCAATTGGAAGAAATTCAGGAATTGACAAAAATTAATGTTTTTTATCTGGCTAAAATGAGAAACATTATAGAATTTGAAAATGTACTCAGGACAGAAACTTTAAATGCAGATATTGTTCTTAAGGCAAAAAAACTAGGGTATTCTGATAAAACAATTGGTAATTTAAGTGGGCAATCTGAAGCAACTATCCGGCAGTTTAGAAAACAAGAAGAGCTAACGCCCATTTATAAAATTGTAGATACTTGTGCCGGTGAGTTTGAAGCAGAAACACCTTATTTCTACAGTACTTATGAAACCGAAAATGAATCCAAACAGGAATCTGATAAATCGATTATTATTTTAGGATCAGGACCTATTAGAATAGGACAGGGAATAGAATTTGATTACTCTACAGTTCATTCAATAAAGGCCATTCAAGAACTTGGATATAAAGCGATTGTTGTAAATAATAACCCGGAGACTGTTTCTACCGATTTTTCGGTAGCTGATAAATTGTATTTCGAGCCTTTAACGCTTGAAGATGTATTGAATATCTGCGATGTGGAGAAACCCATGGGCGTGATTGTTCAATTTGGCGGACAAACATCCATTAATCTGGCAGAGGATTTAGAGAAAAACGGTGTAAATATCCTGGGTACAACGGTGGAAGATATCAATCGTGCAGAAGATAGAGATTCTTTTGATAAAATTATCAAAAAACTGAAAATCCCTCAGCCACAAGGCGGAACTGCTACTTCTTTTGAAGAAGCAAAAAAGATAGCTGCTAAGATTGGATATCCTGTTCTGATTCGCCCGAGTTATGTACTTGGGGGGCGTGCGATGGAGATTTTAAAACACGAAGGGGAATTGGAACAATATATGACAGAAGCAGTACATGTTTCACGTAATCGACCGGTGTTGATTGATCAATATTTGACGGGTAGAGAGTGTGAAGTGGATGCGCTAAGTGATGGTACCGATGTTTTGATTCCGGGAATAATGGATCATATTGAAAGATCAGGGGTGCACTCAGGAGATTCTATGGCGGTATATCCTTCACAGAATATTTCCGACAATGTTAAAGAGCAGATTATAGTCACCACTAACCTGCTTGCCAAAGAGCTTAATTGCGTAGGTATTATGAATATTCAGTTCGTAATATTTGATGATAAAGCCTATGTCATTGAGGTGAATCCTCGTTCTAGTCGTACGGTTCCTTTTTTAAGTAAAGTAACCGGAATTTATATGGCCAGAATTGCAACCAAGTTGATTATGGGAGAAAATTTTGATACCTTAGGGCTGACGCCGGGGATTGCGCCTGAATCTAAACTAGTACATGTTAAAAACCCAACCTTCTCTTTTAGTAAATTGAATGAGGTGGATAGTGTATTGGGGCCTGAGATGAAATCTACAGGAGAAGTAATGGGAACCGGAATTGATTATACCGAAGCTTTGTATAAAGCATTTGAAGCTTCAAAACAACCCATTGAAGATTCCGGGAATGTACTGATTACAGTCAATGATGCGGATAAGGAAGAAGCTCTAGAATTAGCACGTCGATTTAAAGAAGTAGGATATCGGGTTCTCGGAACCAGAGGAACGGCAGAGTACTTTAATAACAGGGGAGTAAAAACACGCGCAGTTCCTAAAGTTGGACAAACAGAAGAAGATATTATCTATTACATCACACACAACAAGGTTCAGATTTTAGTAAATACCATGGGAAATAATAGAGATCATACTTCGGATGGATATATTATTCGTCAGAATGCCATCCAGAGCTCTGTTCCGCTTTATACTTCCTTAGATACTGCTGATGCTATTCTGCGTGTATTAGAAAGAAGATTTATAAGCGTAAATCCTATCTAAATAAGAAGGTTTTGATGATGAAAAAAGCCATTCTGCAATGTTGTGGAATGGCTTTTCTCTATAATGCTAATTCTTAAAACCTATTTTGTGATAAAACCTATCCTAATGAGGTAAGACTGGGAGTCGATTTTAAAGTATTTAGTGCTTTATGGATGACATTGTCATCTTGATTAAGGAGATAATAATAACCTTTATTCTGCCATAAAGAGCGTGCTATAAAGGCTTTGATTTGTATTTTAATCATAGAAAGTTCATCCGAATTGATTGGGTTGAGATTGATTTTTGACTGTGCTGCAAAGCCTTTTAACTGATGAAAAATGTTTTCATTAAAAATATGGGCTTGTGCAAACTCCTCAGGCGAAGTAAATTGGGTCAGTTCCTTTTTGTGATGACTCAAATATTGTTGTGCAAAACGGAACAGGGTATGTTTGTGATATAACTTGAGTAAATCATTAGACAACTTAGCGGTATCTACAGGAACAAATATATCCGGCATAATGCCGCCTTTTGCATGAACCAATCTATGTTCTTTTTTTGTATAATATGCGGTTGTGTCTTTATAATGTATGCTGTCTTGATGGAGTAATTCTCCATGTTTTGCTCTTCTGAGAAGATCATGATGATAGGCTAGCATTCTATGTTTATAAGGACGTTGTATTAATCTGCCTGAAGGGAGATAATAGCGTGCAACGGTTAATCTTAAAGCAGAACCATTTGAAAGAAAGTATTGTTCTTGAACAAGTCCTTTACCAAAAGTTTGTCTTCCTATGATATACCCTCTGTCCCAATCTTGAATGGCTCCAGCCAATATTTCACTGGCCGATGCAGTGTAGCCGTCAACCAAAACAGCTAGTGGAACATCTTCCAACTCCCCATGCTTTGAGCAAGTAAATTCTCTTTTAGGATAATTTTTTCCTTTGGTATAAACGACTAATTTATTCTTACTTAAGAATTCATCAGCGATGTTTACTGCTGATTCAACAAGCCCTCCGGGATTGTTCCTTAAATCCAGAATAAATTTTTTAATACTGTCTTTCTTTTTTAAGGCAACTACTGCATCCATAAATTCACTATAAGTGTGAGCCGAAAATCTATTGATGCGCATGTAGGCAACTCCCGGATGAATGAAGTAGGTTTCCTGTATGCTTTTTAATGGAATAACTCCTCGTTGTAGTTCTATTTGCAAGGGAGTTCCTCTTCTCAATATATTCAGGGATATCTGAGAATGGTTGGGACCACGTAGAATATGTTTTATTCTTTTGGGAGTGATGTCTTTCCCTGTCAAAGAGGAATCATTGGCTTTAATAATTTGATCGCCTATTTTAATTCCATTTTTAGCAGCCGGTCCGCCATCAAGGACTCTGGATACATTAATGGTGTCATTAATAATGTAATAAGCAACGCCGATTCCCCTGTAATGTCCCTGCATGTTTTCGGTCACATTTTTCAAAAGATGTGGGCTGATATATTCAGAATGTGGATCCAGGTGTTTTAAAATATCCTGGATAGCGTTTTCCTTAATGGATTGTAGTTGAATAGAATCGACGTATTTCAAATCTATAAGGTGAAGGATTTGATCTAAAGCATGATCCTGAGTGCTTACCGCAAAAGGCTCCTTATTTGGTTCTTTTAATCTATAACCAAAAAAAATTCCAAGAACCAGAACTATGGCAAAAAGGATAGGAAGATATATTTTAAATTTCTTCTTAGCGTCACTCATTTATAAAATAATTAGTAGGGATAAAAGATTGGTCGCAAAAGTAAGATATTTCCGCTGCTATTTGATATAATCGAGCGGTATTATTTAGGTTGTAATAATTGGTTTCACATAAGATACCAATGCTTTATTTTATAAAGCTTTTTAACCCAATTCTTTATTGAATGCAATCATTTGTAGCGCAGAAATTGCTGCTTCTTCTCCTTTATGACCATGTGCACCGCCTATTCTTTCTTTCGCTTGTGCTACATTATTAACGGTTAAAAGTCCGAAAATTACAGGGATGGGCAATTGTAAATTTAACTGGGTGATACCCTGTGTAACCGATTCACAGACATAATCAAAATGTGGAGTTTCTCCTTTGATAACGCATCCAAATGCAATGATAGCATCCGGACGACGGGTAGTATTGCAAGTGGCTTCAAAATAGCGCTGACAGGCAAAAGTTAGTTCTATGGATCCCGGAACCTGCCGGTGATCAATATTTTCCACTTTATTTTTAGCTAGTACTTCCCGACAACCATTGACAAGTTCATCCACAATAAAATTATTCCATCGGGTATGAATAATAGCAATATTTAGACCTTCCAATCCCTCTATTTCAGATTGATCAAACAAGGCTTCATTGTGGATAGACATATTACTTGTATTAGTTTTTAGTAACTCCCAATCTAGCCAGGTATTTATCTATATTTTGCGCTTGGGTGCTTGTTGGATATTGCTTTTTAATCTTTTTGTAAATAGCAATAGCTTCATCTGCTTTACCGGTGTTTTCCAAAGCTAATCCTGCTCTCATCAGATATAAAGGAGCAATTAATTTATTATCGTTATAATTACCTGCTTTTTTATAGAATTTAATCCCTTTTTCAGGTTGATTCATTTCCATGTACGCATCTCCTGTTAAACCATAGGATATGGCTTGAACCATTTTGTCATCTGCATCAAACTTCTTAAGATAACTGATGGCTTTTTTAAATTGTCCCAAATGAATGTAACATACTCCGGCTGCATATTTAGCCTGATTTCCAACCTTGGTATTCCCATAGCGGTCGATGACTTTTAGATAGCCGTAATTATTACCGTCTCCATTCAGTGCAAGGTCGAAAGAATCCTTTGCAAAATAGTGTTGAGCTTGAAATACCATAGCAATGGCCTTTTGCTCATGGGGTTTTTTATATAAATATTTGTAACCATAATAGCCGCCAATAAGCACAATAATGACTATTCCTATAACATTAATAGTCTTGTTATTCTTTTGATAAAAATGTTCTGCTTTATTGACAGATTTTTGGAGTCCTTTATCTACACCATGGGTCTGATTCCCTGAAGCTTTATTCTTTGCCATAAGATATTAATGAAAATAATAGGTTAATCTGTAATAAATGGATAATCGTCTTCTACATAAATATCCTTGAGAAGTTCATCATCCTCCGGGAATGGAGAATCTTCCGCATATTTTACGGCTTCAGCTACTTCCTCATCCACTCTGGATTTGATGGCTTCTATTTCTTCTTCAGAAGCATATTTTTTATCCTTTATTGTATTAAGAACTTGATTAATCGGATCTTTTTCTTTGTATTTTTTTACTTCTTCTTTTGTGCGATATTTTGCAGGATCACTCATGGAATGACCTCTGTATCTGTAGGTTTTTACGTCTAATAGGGTAGGCCCATCTCCTTTACGAGCTCTTTTTACCGCCTTATCCAGGCTTTTATGAACTGCTTCACAACTCATTCCATCTACGGTATCAGAAGGCATTTTATAACTTCCGCCCAATAAGGCAATGTCCTGTACATTGGAAGTACGCTCTACAGAAGTTCCCATAGCATATTTGTTATTTTCACAAACAACTACAATGGGCAAATTCCATAGCATAGCCATGTTAAATGTTTCGTGAACTACTCCTTGTCTGGCGGCGCCATCACCAAAGAAACAAATAACAATATTATCCGTTTTCTTGTATTTCTCAGCGAAAGCTAATCCAGCAGAAACGCCGATTTGACCACCTACAATACCGTGTCCACCGAAGAAATTGTGTTCTTTGGAAAACATATGCATGCTCCCGCCTTTTCCTTTGGAACATCCGGTTGCTTTACCGAAAAGCTCAGCCATGGTCGCTTTTGAAGAAACTCCTTTAGCAATAGCCAAAGCATGATCCCGGTAGGCTGTGATGAATTTATCATCCGGTTTTGATGCAGAAATGGCGCCTGCAGCAACTGCTTCCTGGCCCATATATAAGTGACAAAAACCACGGATTTTCTGCATACCGTACAACTGACCTGCCTTTAATTCAAATTTGCGTAAAAGCAACATTAACTCGTACCAATGTAAATAGGTATCTTTGGAAAATTTATTCTGCACGATTTTTTACTTTTGTCTGCAAAACTATGTGAAATTTGTCAATATACAAACGGACTTAATCTGTTTATGTAAAAATTATCTGAAAGTGTTACAATTAAAGACCATTCGCCTGTTTCAATTTAAAAATTATAAAGCGCATACTTTTGTGTTTAAAGCCCCTATTATTGGTATTACCGGATCTAATGGAATAGGAAAAACAAATCTGTTGGATGCAATTTACTATTTGGGTTTTACCAAAAGCTATTTTCATTCTAAAGAAAAACTAAATCTGAAGGAAGGTACCGATGCTTTCCGCTTAGACGGATCTTTTCTAAAAGATGACAAAAAATTGAAAGTACATTCTGTATTTAAGAATGGGAAAAAAGAGGTGGGGCAAAATGGAAAAATTTACAGCCGTTTCTCTCAACATATTGGGCTGTTTCCAATGGTTTTTATTGCGCCGGATGATAATATTTTAGTAAGCGGCGGAAGTGGAGTTAGACGGAAATTTTTAGATGTTTTATTGTCCCAAATCGATGCCAATTATTTAAAACATCTTATCGATTATCAAAAAGTAAAATCACAACGTGATAAACATTTAAAAAATGCTAATAATCATATACCTGATGGGAGGTTACTTGATATTTTTGATGAACAACTTGTAAGGCATGGGGAGCCTATTTTTAAGAGACGTTTTGAGTTTATAAAGAACTTTGAAAATAAGATTCAGCATTATTATCATTATTTGTCCGGTGGTAATGAAGCGGTTAGTACAGTTTATCAAAGTGATTTGGGGTTGCAGCCCTTTGACGAAATTTTGAGGAATAATCGTTCCAAAGATTGTGTTTTACAAAGAACTTCTCAGGGAATACATCGAGATGATTTAATCTTTCAAATGAATGGACAACCTCTCAAAGAAATTGGATCGCAAGGTCAAAAAAAGAGTTTCGTATTTGGACTTAAACTGGCACAATTTGAAGTGCTTAAAGAATACAAAAAAAGTGCGCCTATTTTGTTACTGGATGATATTTTTGAAAAACTGGATACGGAGAGAATCAAACGCCTTATTAAACTTATTTCAGGAGAAGGGTTTGGTCAGGTATTTATTACCGATACAGAAAAAGGACGATTGAAAGAAGCCTTTGGTAATGAAACAGGTCATTTACAATTAATTGATTTAAAATAATAAATTAATTATTATAGCAGACTGATGCCACAAATTCTCGCTGTTCTTGTTATCTATGAATATCTGCTCAATCTGTTTTAGTAATGTTCTATTTTTTTATAAAGTGTTGATTATTATAAATAACATTCAGCCTATACCTAAATATTTTATTAAAGGTATAGGCTGAATGTTATTGTTGTCTTTTTTAGTGTCTTTCCAATTGAGAAAAGAAGAAGCTTGCTTCGATATTTGCATTCTCGTCAGAATCTGAACCATGAATAGCATTTTTGCCTAATGATTCTGCAAATTGTTTTCTGATAGTGCCTGCTTCTGCATCGGCGGGATTGGTAGCTCCGATTAATTTTCTGAAATCAGCTACTGCATTTTCTTTTTCAAGAACGGCTGCAACTATAGGTCCGCTACTCATAAACGCTACCAGCTCTCCATAAAAAGGTTTATCTTTATGAACTGCATAAAAAGCTTTTGCCTTTTCGGCTGATAATTGAGTTAATTTCATTGCTTTCAAAGAAAATCCGGCTTTGATGATCTGATCTAAGATAGCGCCTGCATGTCCGTTTCCAAAAGCATCAGGCTTAATCATAGTTAATGTGATATTATCCATTTTTTTGACTATTTTTGAGCGCGCAAAGATAGGCGATGATTGTCAAAACCCGAAATTTTTTGACATTTAGTAGAAATTAAAGACCTTCGCCATTTGATTTTGAGTTATGAAACCTTTAATAGAAATAAAAGATCAGATAGATGGCGCTCCTTTTCATGCAGTTATAACCATGCATCAGAATCCGGACGCCGACGCTATGGGATCTTCTTTAGCCCTTAGGGATTTCCTCATTAGGAAAGGTCATAAAGTGACTGTTATTTCTCCGAGTAGTTTTCCGGAGTTTTTACAGTGGATGCCCGGTTGTGAAGATGTGATTATTTTTGAGGAAGAGAAGAAAAAGGCATTGGAAGCGCTTGATAAGGCCAATATCTTGTTTTGTCTTGATTTTAATAATTTTAACAGAACAAAGAATCTCGCGCCTTACATCGAAAAAGCTGAGTCGGAAAAGGTTTTGATAGATCATCATTTGCATCCACAGGATGTTTTTGATTATGGAAAGAGTGATACCACGGCAGCCTCTTCCGCTTTAATGATTTATGAATTTGTTTGTGAATTGGGGGATGCATCTATGATTAATCTGAATATGGCCAAATGCATTTATGCCGGAACCATGACAGATACCGGTTCTTTTCGTTTCCCTGCAGCAACTTCCAGAGTACATCGAATGATTGCTGAACTCATGGATATCGGGATTAATCATGAAGAAATCCATTGTGCTATTTATGATAATTATGGTGAAAACAGGCTGAGATTTATGGGGAAGGTTTTGTTGGATCAAATGGAAATTGACTATGATTATAATGCCGCTCTCATCACAATACCTTCTTCTTTTTATAAAAAATATAATCTAAAGCCCGGAGATACTGAGGGACTGGTTAATATTCCGCTTTCTATAAAAGGAATCAGGTTTTCAGCCCTACTGAAGGATAAAAATGGTGAAATTAGGATGTCCTTTCGATCAACCGGAGATTTTAATGTGAATGTCTTTGCAAAAAAATATTTCCATGGTGGTGGGCATAAAAATGCAGCCGGCGGACTGAGCAAGGCTTCACTCAAAGAAACAGTGAAACAATTTAAAGATACTTTAAAAGAAAATAAATATTTACTTAACAATTAATCATTAAAAAGTATGACAGCAAAAGCAAAAATTAGAAATACCCTTTTAGTTGCTGTGGGTATGGGATTCGGATTATTTTCCTTCACAGGTTGTAACAGTAATCAAAGTTATGAAACAACTTCTTCAGGTCTCCTTTACAGAATTATTAATAACGAAGCACAAGGAGATAGCGCTGCTCCGGGAAAATTTATGAAAGTAAATGTTCGTACTGTCATTAATGATTCAGTAGTTAAGGAAACGGAAGACCAATGGGTGCCTGTTCGTAGGAGTACCGGGCGGCAGTATGATATGATGGAAGGATTGGCTTTATTATCTAAAGGAGATAGTGCCGAATTCAAGATTCCTGCTACCCATATTTATGTGCAAGTCTTAGATGTACAAGATCAACAAGGCTATCAGGCTGCTTTAGCCAAGGCTTCTGAACATCAAAAGGAAATTGATGCAGGGATTATCAAAAAATATGTAGATAGTGTTGGTGCTCAGGCAAAAATGACAGATGACGGGGTAGCTGTTATTGTACATCAAGCTGGAGAAGGAGAGACAGCTCAAGATGGGCAGTCGGTTTCCATCATGTACACCGGTAAAACATTAGACGGGACTGTTTTTGATTCCAATCAGGATTCTTCTTTTAACCATACCGATCCTTTGGCTTTCCAATTGGGGCAAGGAAGAATGATTCCGGGAATGGAATCGGGTATGAAATTGTTGAAAAAAGGAGCTGAAGCTACTTTGGTGATTCCTTCTACCTTGGCTTATGGAGAAAGAGGTCGTCCGCCACATATTCAACCTAATGCCGTGTTATTATTTGATGTCAAAGTATTAGACGTTAAAGATAAAGAGTAGATTCTATAATTTTCTTAAGTAGATAAGATAGTAATGAGGTTAAATTCGAAGATGAAAAATATCTTCTCTTCAGTCTGTGCTTGTGCCATTGGCATGACTTTGCTTGCCGGTTGTCAGGGAAATGGAGGTTATGGAACGACTGACAGCGGTTTACAATATAAAATTATTGTAGATAAGCCCGGCAAGAGTGCAGCTCCTGGAGATTTTATGAGAATAAGTCTTAAGAAGAGAGTGCATGATACAGCCGTTTTAAATGCACATCATCAGAAGGCAGAACATAGGTGGATACATCTGCAAAAAAGCCTTGGTCGAAAGTATGATGTAATGGAAGGTTTGATGTTGCTGACAAAAGGCGATAGTGCAGAATTTAAGGTACCGGTGGATGAAGTGAAAGGGGTAGAGAGCAGACCTTCTTTTGTAGAGGAAGGAGATGTGATTCATTATTTTGTGAAAGTTTTGGATATAAAAAATCGAGAAGATTTTGAATCGGAGATGGCGAAAAAGGAAAAGAAACAAAATAAGATTGATGCACAAATTATTCAGGACTATATTGATAGCCTGGGAGTGGAAGCTCGAATGACAGATGAAGGGGTGGCAGTAATAGTCCATAAAACGGGCGAAGGAGAATTGCTCCGGGACGGACAAGCCGTTTCAGTAAAATATACCGGTAAAACTTTAGAGGGAAGGGTGTTTGATTCTAACGAAGATTCATCTTTTCATCATACGGATCCTTTGGTTTTTGAATTAGGAGGCGGAATGATGATTCCCGGAATGGAGTCCGGTATGAAATTATTGAAAGAAGGCGCCGATGCTATACTCATTATCCCATCTTCATTGGCTTATGGTAGAAGAGGACGTCTTCCGCGAATTAAGCCGAATGAGGTATTGGTGTTTCATGTGAAGGTACTGGATAAGAAGAATGCAGAGTAATCTAATTTTAAAGCTCTAATTACTTTAAACCTATAAGGTTTCAAAACCTTATAGGTTTAATTATGATAGGTTTGTGTTAACTGGTTTTTACTTCCTCCTTCAGCATTTTAATAGCATTTTCCATCGTTCCTGCGGCGGTAACTTCCCCTGCATTGACAAAGAAAATTTCATCTGCATTTTCGATGGTATTCAAACGATGTGCGATAATTACACAAGTGGTTTCGTTCGGCAATTTGGTTAATATTTCTTCCAATAATTTTTCGGTAACGGTATCGATATTGGCGGTGGCTTCATCTAAAATTAATATCTCTGGTTCACGAAGTACCGCTCTGATAAAAGCAATCAATTGTTTTTGCCCCAGACTTAAAGTGTTTGCTCCGGGATGAATTCTAGTATCTAAACCATCATCAAATTTATCCAATAGGACATCTAAATGCGTCTTACTAAGAATTTCAGATAACTTGTTATTAGCGGTTGTGCTATATTTTTCATTTCCAAATAAAATATTTTCTCGTACTGTCCCATAGAACAAGAAAGGTTCCTGCAAGATAAAACCAATTTTTCGACTGCGTTCTTCATCCGCATAAGTCCTTATATCTTGTCCATCCAAATAAACACTTCCTTTATCCGGGTCATATAATCGGGATAAGAGGGAAGCATTCGTGGTTTTACCTCCACCGGTAGGTCCAATAAAAGCATAGGTTTTACCGCGTTTTAAATGATAACTTACATTACTTAGAACATCTTTTTTCCCATCATAACTAAAAAATACATTTTTAAATTCCAGTAGCGTTTTCGATTCAGTCTCGGGAAGCCCGTTCTGTCTTTTCATATTGGATTTAAGGTTTAAAATAACTGAAATCCTGTCCCAGGCAGCCAATGCTGTCTGGAAACTTGCCCAAAGAGCAGCTAACTGTCGCAAAGGACTGTAGAAACGGTTGGCATAGGCCAAAAAACTAATTAATAATCCCACGGTGAAATCTCCAATACTGATGAGGTAAATGCCGTAAGCCAGCACAATAAGTTGAGCAATATTGGTAAACAAGGTGTAAACCGGCATCAGCAGCTTGTTGGCCAAACCTGCGCCAATGGCTTTTTTATAATTTTGTTGGTTGGCTTCATCAAA
>DATGTY010000357.1:0-3747 GCA_035301605.1 Chitinophagaceae bacterium
CGTAAAAACATGAAACATTATGCACATGCCGGAGGAGACGTTATCACGGCTTCTATTATGCACAAGCCCTGGGATGGACAGACTTATGATTACTTCGAGACCATGGTCACCTGGATGAAGAAAGCAGATGGCTCCTGGTATTTTGATTATACCATTTTTGATAAATGGGTAGAATTTATGATGGGCATGGGCGTGGATAAACAAATTAATTGCTATTCTATGATTCCCTGGAAACTTTCATTCCAATATTATGATCAGGCAACCAACAGCCTTCAATATATCAAAGCCAAACCCGGAGATTCTACTTATCATAATTTGTGGGTAACCATGCTCACTTCTTTTGCTAAACATCTCAAAGAGAAAGGTTGGTTCGACAAAACTTATATTGCCATGGATGAGCGTCCGTTAGAAGATATGCAGGCTGCTTTAAAAGTTATCTGGGATGCCGACAAAAATTATAAAGTTGCCCTGGCCGGCAATCTACACAAAGAACTCATTGGCGATATTGATGATTATTGTATTTCTTACGGTCAACATTTTACAACCGAGATGCTAACGGAACGCGAAGCTGCCAATATGAATTCAACTTACTATACCAGCTGTGCGCATCCACACCCCAATACTTTCACTTTTAGTCCACCCGCACAAAGCGAATGGCTGGCTTGGTCTGCTGCAGCACAGCACTTAGACGGATTCCTCCGTTGGGCGTACAACAGTTGGGTGATTGAGCCCTTATTGGATAGTCGGTTTAAAACCTGGGCGGCCGGGGACACCTATTTTGTTTATCCGGGTGGAAGAACCTCTATCCGCTTTGAACGACTCGTAGCCGGCATTCAACAATATGAAAAGATTCATATTCTCAAACAAGCCCTTATCCGACAAGGAAAAGAACGAAACATCAAAAAACTTAATAAAATTCTAGAAGATTTTAAGGAACTAAAACCTGAAGAGGAAACAGCTTCTGAAGCTATTCATGAAGCCAAAAAGAAACTCAGGAGGTTGTACCAAAAGATCTAAAAAATAAAAATCCCCTTGTTTCCGAATGAAACAAAGGGGATTTTTCATCCATTCCTGCTATTTAAAAACTTTCCTTCACAATATATTCTTCGGCAATTCCTAATTCAGAAAAGACTTTTTCCACTGCCTCCATCATAGGAGGAGGTCCACATAAGTAATAATATTTATCGTCGGCATCTGCATATTTTTTAATCACGTCTGCCGTAACAAATCCATGCGCATAACCTTCTATTTCCTCATCAGAGAGAATATTAATAAATTGGTCTCCCAACATTTTTTCAAAACCATCCTTCCAAATAATATCAGCTTGAGTTTTATTGGCAAACAATAACTTATTACTCCCCAACTTTCTCTCTTTCTCCAGCTTCTTCAATATGGCCTTAAAAGGCGTAATTCCTGCACCACCGGCAATAAACAAACCTTCGCCCTTGTATTTAATATCGCCATAAACATCTGCAATAACCAACTCATCTCCGGCATTTAGCGATAATAACTGATTAGTCACACCTTTGTGATCAGGATAGGTTTTTATATTAAATTCCAGCTCTTGATCTTCAGGAAGAGAGACAAACGTAAAAGTTCTGATTTCATCCTTCCAATCGGGCTGATTGATAGAAATATCCGCTGCCTGTCCGGGAATAAACTCCAAACCGACCGGCTTTTCTGTAACTATTTTTAAAACATCCGGAGTCAGATGATTAATACTTTTAATTTTAACTGCTTGTCCCATAATTTTTACACTTTAAGTTCAATATAAGACAAAAATTCATTTTTTATGCTTTCTTTTTCAAATTTCCCTGAATAGCTGGCAGTAACCGTGAGGCTATTAGTATCTTTAATACCTCTAGAGGCCACACATAAATGATCTGCTTCTATCATTACCGCAACATTTTCATTCTTCAATATTCTTTTTAAAGCTTCCGCAATTTGAACAGTCAGTCGCTCCTGCACCTGCGGTCGTTTAGCATAATACTGAACCATACGATTGATTTTAGATAAACCAATCACATGTTTATAAGGAATATAAGCCACATGTACCTTCCCAATGATAGGAACAAAATGATGTTCACAGGTCGAGTACAAAGTAATATCTTTCTCCACCAGCATCTTCTTGTATCCATACTTATTCTTAAATAGACTAACTGCGGGTTTATTTTCAGGAATCAATCCGCTAAAAGATTCATTTACAAACATTCTAGCTACTCTTCCGGGAGTACCACCTAGACTATCATCGTCTAAATCTAACTCAAGAGCATCCATTATTTCAGAAAAATGATAAGCTATTTTTTCAATTTTTTCTCGTTTACTCAGTTTGAGTTCTTTTTCTATAAGATATGAAGAGATGACTTCTTCTTGTATATCTTTATTGATTATTTCTTTCATTTTAGAGAACTTTAATTCTTTTCATCACATTCTTCACGATGGCATCGCAATAAATAAGATTAAAATCAAATAATTCTTCCAGTGTGTAATTTTTCTCAATCTCATTTCTCAATATTGCCTTGGAACGATTAAGACGAACTTTCACGTTTCCTTTAGTAATATGAAGCAATTTGGCAGTTTCTGCTACATTGAAACCATTCATTTCGCGCAGGGAAAACACCATACGGTATTTTTCCGGTATGCGGCTTAAGGCATCTTCAATAACATGCTTCAGTTCGTGCTGATGAATTATTTTGTCGGTATTATTTTCTGACTGACTAAACATAGGCTTGGCATTTTCTTCCAGGTCTTGATTGGTTTCTTTTATAAAGCTAGATTTTCTGCTCTTATGGTAACAGTTATTCAGCATAATACGAACAATCCAGGTTTTGAAGCTTGATCTTTTTTCAAAATTCGACAGGTTTTTATAAGCATCTACAAAAGTATCCTGCATGAGATCTTGCGTATCTTCATGGCTGTAATTATAAGTCCTTCCTACTTTATATAAATAGGGATTATATTTCCTTATAATTCCTTCATAATAGAATTTTTCTCCGGCAATGACTCGATTTAAAATTTCTTCATCTGATAAATCTTCTAATTGATTCATGATTTGATTAAGGGTTTGTGTTACTCATTAGAGTAACTAAAGACTCAAAAGGTTACAAAATCAGCTCTTAAAAATAAGGTTCCATTTCCTGATAGATTCCCTTCCTCAAATTCATTAATCTTTTAGCGTAATCTTCCATTTTCTTTTCCTCTTCTGTTTCAGGATTCCAACAAGGCACTTCTTGAGGTTTTCCTTCTTTATCCATCGCTACAAACACAATAACACAATGAGAAGTCTTTAGAAATTCATTTTCAGTTATCTTCCTAGATTTTACATCTACCGCTATATGCATACTGGTTTTGCCTGTATAAATCACTTTTGCTTCCACCCGAACCAAAGCCCCAATAGAGATGGGTCGGTAAAACCGAATTCCACCAACATAAACCGTCACACAATATTTTCCTGACCAATTACTCGCACAGGCATAACCGGTTTGATCAATCCATTTCATAACAGAACCACCATGAACTTTTCCTCCAAAATTCACATCAGAAGGCTCACTAATAAATTGAAAAAAAACATTATTTTGACTCATCTTTATTTGCATATGATTTAAAAAATAGAAATCCCTGCACTTCTCTATCTAAATAAGCGGGGCATCAATGGAGAAAAGTTACAATTTTTCCATGAAAAAAACGAGTTACCTTTGTATGTATGAGTAAGATTGATGAAAAATATATGCAACGAGCCATTCAATT
>DATGTY010000358.1:0-3265 GCA_035301605.1 Chitinophagaceae bacterium
GCTTGCTTTTATAAAATGTCTAGCATTCTTGAATATTTATTTGTTTTAATAATATGTCACCCTCTACGGGTTCGTTCAAAGGACGGATACCGAAAGCTTTGGGTGGTTTTAGCGACGGGGTACACCTCTTTCCATTCCGAACAGAGAAGTTAAGCCTGTCAGCGCAGATGGTACTGCATTAGCGGGAGAGTATGTCGCCGCCTCACTTTAAGCCTCTTGATTTATAATCAAGAGGCTTTTTTTATTCTGCTGAATCTCACTTGCTTGTTAGTAAAATAACATTCTTTTGATGGTCAACATCTTTAAGCTGTTCTTTAAAGTTATTGTCAAATATCCCCGGAAAAGGACTAAATCTGGGAGGCTTAAAGAAAACCATGGCAACTTCTTCTAATTTGAGTTATCTTGTTCCGGAACTATAGAAGTTGATGAAGTAAAAGTAGGAGTAATGTGAGGTCTTTGGGAGCTAAATATAGTTCGGAATATGATGTATTGGACTGTAATTGTTGATGTAGCTGGAGCTGGTATTGATAGAGTATAATTTCTTATTATTTTTTCGTAGAAGGTAGCTTCTGGTTCTTAGTTGTAATCTACCTTTATTGGAACGCAATGCTTTCTTTTATAATTATAGGAGGACTGACTTATTAATTTTGGTATGGATTAAATAAATTTGATTTTAATTAATATGGTTAAATATTTTTTATATGGTTCTCTTCTTTACTCTTTATTGATAAGCATTGGTTTTGTTATTGAGTGGGTTGTCGCTCGTATTAATAAAAAGAAATATTCTACTGTTTTTGATGAGTATTCCTTTGGTTTGAATCTGGTAGGATACGGAGTTATTTTTTCTTTCTTACTTAGTATTTCCGATAAATATTTAGAGGTTGCTTTCTTTAAGATTATTATAGGTGTATTATTTATAACATCAATAGTGAGTTACTTCCATCTTATAGCCCCTATTCGACACTTATTTAACATTGGAAAAACTCAGGATTTTTATCCATCTTTTCTATCTGCGGAGTTATCAGAAGGTTATCATTTTAAAGTTGTGGATAAAGCAGTTGTAAACGCATTTTCTACGGGAATCCTTCCTTTTTCAAGGACAATTTTAATCGGGAAGCCTTTGATTGATAGTTTAAGTGATAATGAGTTACATAGTATAATTTTACACGAAATCGGTCATTTAAGGGAACGACATTTAATTAAGCTTTATGGGGTAATATTAGTGGTGTCCCTATTGAATTATTTTTTACTTTATGGTATTATAGAATTTCTGCATGATTTAAATAATATTGTTTTAGAACTTATAATAATAGCGATGGGAAGTGGATTGACAGGATTTCTGCTTTGGTTTGTTCCCGGTAAATTTCAATATAAGATGGAATATGAAGCTGATGCCTTTGCTGCTAAGATAAATGGTGTTGAGAATATGTCACAGGCCTTAAAACATTTAGATCAGATATCTGGTTTTTCCATAACAAAAGGAGGTATAAGCCATCCTGCCCTGATAAAAAGGCTTGAAAATATTCATAGCTTATGATACGTAATTGTTTTTCTTGTCGATATTCAATATGATTTGTTTGTATCATAATATGTCAACTTTCAATAGATCAGATTTGAAGACCTTAATCGAAAATCCATTAGATAAATGGTGTTTTTAACCGATGGAAAAAACTTAATTCACTCCCTTCGGCTTTAGTCACATTGGTTACTATCTTAAGCGAATAGCAGGTGGTTTTCACATCGGAATTAACCCGATGAACTATATCCATGGGTTGTCTGAACGATTTAATGATGGAATAATCGATCATGTAGCAGAAAAAAGCTTAAATGACTTCAATTAGTTTCCTAAATTAAACAGCATCTAATCCCAAATCTAAATTAGAAACCGAATGGGTGAGGGCTCCACTTGAAATAAAATCAACTCCGCAGTTTGCATATTTACGGGCTGTTTCCAAAGTGATGTTTCCACTGGATTCGGTTTTACAGGTATTGCCAATCAATTGAACTGCCTTTTTAGTGTCTTTATAATTGAAATTGTCTAATAAAATCTGATCGATACCTCCGCAAGATAAAATTTCTTTTACCTCATCGAGGTTCCGGGCTTCAACTACTACTTTTATGTTTAAATTCTTCTCTTTTTTATATTCCAGCGTTTTTTCTATGGCAGGTTTTATTCCTCCGGCAAAATCGATATGATTATCTTTAAGCATGATCATATCATATAATCCGAATCGATGATTGATGCCGCCACCTATACGAACAGCCCATTTTTCGAGTGCGCGAATACCCGGAGTTGTTTTTCGCGTATCTAATATTTGGGTCTTGGTTCCTTTTAGTTTCTCTGTGAATTGATTGGTTTTGGTTGCAATAGCACTCATTCGTTGAATGACATTTAGGACCAATCGTTCCGCTTTTAAAATGGAGTGGCTATTCCCGGCCACGTAAAAAGGAATATCACCTTCTTTCATCATTTCACCGTCTTTCATGCGAATGCCCAGTTGAATGGAGTCATCTATATAGGAAAACACCCGCTGAGCGAATTCTATTCCGGCTAAAACGCCAGGTTCCCTGACAACTAATTTGGCTTTGCTCCGGGCTTCCGGAGGAATACTGGCCAATGAACTGTGATCGTTTTCTCCGACATCTTCCCGTATTGCATTTTTTATTATCCGGATGATTTCCTCGTCAAACTGGTCTTGTTGCATAATTTTCTCTTTCTGCTAAAATAATAAGGAAAACATGATTTACCATTATCTGGTTAGTTTCTTTAGCAATTCAAGTCGCTAAAGGAATTGTCTTGGAAAAATTATCTTAAAATCGGGTAGAAACTTATATTTGTACTGCCTATTAACAGTTATAAATCGATTGTATGGAAACCTTATCACGGGAAAAATTAATGAAGGAACTTTCAAGATTAAAAGTTGAGAAAAATGCGGTTATACTTGCTCATTATTATCAGGAAGATGCTATTCAGGAGATAGCTGATTATGTAGGAGATAGTTTGGGTTTAGCGGTTCAGGCTTCAAAAACGGATGCGGAAATTATCGTTTTTGCCGGAGTTCATTTTATGGCGGAAACAGCAAAATTGCTCAACCCTGAGCGAAAGGTATTGGTGCCGGATATGGATGCCGGTTGTTCTTTGGCAGATTCTTGTCCTCCGCATAAATTCAAGAAATTTATTGATGCTCATCCCGATCATAAGGTGATCACCTATATCAATTGCAGTGCAGAAATTAAGGCGATGAGCGATCTGATCTGTACCTCT
>DATGTY010000359.1:0-2945 GCA_035301605.1 Chitinophagaceae bacterium
TGGTAGTTCTATAGATATGGCAACTATGCCTAACCGTGAGAATTATTCAAACGAGTATGAATATGGGCTGGATTTAATTTCATGGTATCAAAAAAGTTTTAAAAATGCTGATAAAAGATTAAATGCCAATGTTATTATGCCAGGAGCAACTTTTATTGGCGATGAAAATACAGTTTATAAGCTATATTGGCCTTATGCTGAACATGCTAACGATGATCCTCCTGCCTATAGAACAAATTGGTCTGACCAAGCCTTGTTTCCGTGGAGAAAGTTTGTAAATGTAGGTGAAGAAAATCAACAAAGGTGGGACTCGCCTAATGATATTCCCATCATACGTTACGCGGATATACTTTTGATGTACGCGGAAGCAAAAAATGAAGCTGAAGGGCCAACCGCCAAAGCGATCAACGCAGTCAATAAAGTACGACAACGGGCTGGAATAGTTGGGCTTTCAAATGGATTATCACAAGAAGAGTTAAGGCATCATATCCGTATGGAAAGATTGCGTGAATTACCCGGTGAAGGACACCTCTATCTTGATGTACGAAGATGGCGAACGGCACATACCAATGATCCCGTATTTGGATTAAATAATGAGGTACTTGACTTTAGAGGCAAAAAGATATTTAAACGAGTATTTAACGAAAGGCAATATTTATGGCCTATACCGGAGCAGGCCATTGAAATCAATGATAAGTTAGAACAAAACCCTGGCTGGTAGATAGATTGAATCTTATTAACATAGGATATATTTGATAAATAGGTTAAGATAGAATATAAATAGTATAGATAGAGGTCGACTGTATGTTACACATTGATCAAATATCGAGCATTTTCAATACCTTGGCATGAAACAGCAATTATCCTATGAGAACGTTCATAATTAATACTTTATGCCTTTTATTGTTACTTGCTTTTTGTGATCAGATTAAGGCACAAGGAGTTGCTGGGTTTGAATATCAAAAGGGAAAGAAAACGGTATTACCAAGCCATCCACGACTGTTCTTCTCTAAAAAGGAAGAAGCTAAAATTTTAAAATTGGCCAAAGAAAACGATCTATTAGCAAAATTGATTAAATTTATTGGCCAAAGAGCTGAGGACATGCTTGATTTACCTTTGCTAAAAACAAACAGTAGGGGTGAAATTGACCTCAATACAAGTCGTAAGGCAATAAAACGTATTGGTACGTTATCTCTGGCATACCGATTATTTGATGATGAGCGTTTTACAAATAAAGTAGAAAAAGAATTATTAAATATTGCAAGCTTTAAATCATGGCATCCTGAACACTTTCTTGATACTGCTGAGATGACGACCGCCGTATCAATTGGATATGATTGGTGCTATGACCAACTTTCTAAAAAGACGAAAAAAGCGGTTGAAAGTGCGATTGTGAATAAGGCTTTTGCGCCGGCTTGGCCCGTATACAAACATGGGGATCAAGGGTCATGGGCCAAAAGAAATACAAACTGGAATTTAGTTACGAACACAGGTTTAGCAACTGGAGCATTAGCAATTGCAGAGAAATACCCCGATAAAGCAAAGAGAATTATTCAATATGCTGCGGATTTTACACCCAATAATATTAAACATTATGCCCCCAATGGCGTTTACTATGAAGGCCCTGCTTACTGGAATTATTCTACGATGTATCTCAGCCTGTTACTCGATAACTTCCATCGTATTTTGGGAGATGATTTTGGCCTTTCGAATATGCAGGGGGTAAGTAAAACGGCCAAATATTACATCAATACTCTAAGTCCAACGAATGGGGTATTCAATTTTGCCGATGCAAGTGGAACGAATGCTACTTTAGCGCCTATCTATTTCTTTTTTAGCAAAAAATTTAACCAACCTGAGGTAGCTGGTTTTTATCGCTCATATCTTAGCAAAAGATTACGAGTTAATATGTATATGCCAAGATTTTTCTTCTTGGCTATTCCGTGGTTTGATGATGTGAGTTATAATGGGAATATGGAACGAAAAAAAATGCAAGTTTTTGAGGGTAAACCAGATATTATAGCATTTAATGGTGGTAAAGGCAATGAAAACGGATTGTTTCTGATTGCTAAAGGAGGCAAACCTGATATGCCACATAATCAAATGGATGTCGGATCATTTGTAGTTGAAGATCAAGGAATACGTTGGGGAGTTGATTTAGGATCGGAAAATTATGATCTACCTGGATTCTGGGATTATGAACCGGGTGGGAAACGATGGACTTATTTTAGAAATAATAACCTATCTCATAATACTATAAATATAGATGGAAAAGTATCTAATCCAAGGGGGCGCGGAGAGCTTGATCAATTTGATTTGTCGAAAAAAAAGCCCTTTGCAATTTTAGATATGAGTTCTATTTATAAAAATCAGGCAGATTCAGTAATGCGCGGACTTAAAATGCTTTCCCCCAACTTGATACTTATACGAGATGAAATAAAACCCAGAAAAGGAGCGCAAAAGATAAATTGGAGATTCTTTACAAAGGCGGATGTGACAATTTCCAATAATATAGTGGAATTAGAGCAAGAGGGTAAGAAATTTTACTTAAAAGCCCATTCTAATAAGAAGGCAATAGTTAAAGTTGTGGATGCAGAATCGAAAACGCCCGGAACAAAGCCTATTAAAGGGGTTAAAATGGTTGAAGTATCCATCGAGGCAGGGAAGAATAACTGGATAGATATTTCGATTTTAATGGGTAGAAATAAAGCAGAAATAAAAAGCAAATCTGTCTATAGTATCTCTTCAATGGCACAATGGTAAATGTACTATATGGAAATATTCTATTCTTATAAACACTTTTTATGATCCATGAAAGAGGTTAAAATTTTCCAGATAAATAAATGCGAGTTAATTTTAAATGGCGCGCAATTATGATTTCATTTCGACTTTTTATGTTGTGGGTATTCATTTTAATTGCAGTTCCTGTTTTTTCAGAGGCACAG
>DATGTY010000360.1:0-2300 GCA_035301605.1 Chitinophagaceae bacterium
CGGTTTTGGTGAGTTCATAGAACAGGCTAAGAAGAATGGAGACTTTAATGTTCCGAGGGATCGGGTTATTTTTGCCAAACAACCTAACAAAAATGAAATAGTGGTTAATGCTACCCGTGTGATCAATGTGGATCCAACGGATCCTGAAAGCTTAAGCCTTGCGGAAATAGAAGGGCATCGTCAAGTACAAGTGTTATTTAATTTTTTTAAAAAATACTGTCCCGGCTTTAAAGATGCTTTTCTCGCTAATACAGCTGCAGGCACGTATGCACGCGAGAGTCGAAGAATTACAGGAATAAAAACAGTCACAAAAGCAAATATTGATGAACTTCTTATTCCGGAGGATTCCATTGCATTGGCCGGATATAATGTGGATATACATCAATCCGGTATAGGTCTCAACCTTTTGCCATCTGCTCATGCTATAGGTATTCCTTATGGTTGCCTTGTATCGAAAAATATTGAGGGACTCTTAACAAGTGGAAGATGTATTTCTGTAGAGCCATATCCTTTTGGCTTGACCAGAGCTATGGCAACTTGTATGGCAATAGGTGAAGCTGCGGGTACTGCTGCCGCACTTGCTTTAAACAATGGTTCATCGTTAAAGAAAGTGAATGTTCAGGAACTTAGGAGGGTATTAGAAAAGAATGGTGCCATTGTATCCGTAGATGAGAGGTTAAAGACAAATAAATCAGAACTGTTAAAACATTAATACATCATTGCCTTAATGCTATGTGCAATTTAATTCTTAAAATTTAAATTTCATGAAATCTTATATTATTTTCTTTTTTGTTTTTTGTGTTTCAATTTTTGAAGCCGTCCATGCGCAACCTTCCAAACATGTTGTCTTAATTACAATAGATGGTTTACGTCCGGAGTTTTATTTAGATCCTTCTTGGGGTATGGTGAATTTAAATATAATGAAAGATGAAGGCGTGTATGCTAAAGGGGTAAATAGTGTCTTTCCATCCCTTACTTTGCCTGCTCATACTTCTTTGGTAACGGGTCTTAATCCCGATAAACACGGAATTTATTACAATGCTCCCTTTCGTCCGACAAGAAATTCTAATGAGTGGTATTGGTATTATAAAGATATCTCAACTCCAACTTTATGGAGTATAATGGAAAAAGAAGGTATGAAAACCGCTTCAGTTAATTGGCCAGTTACTATCGATGCACCTATTGATTATAATATACCCGTTATAAAAAAGAAAGGTCAGACACAAGTAGAAACTGTTAAACCTTATAGTACACCAGCAGGCTTGTTTGAAGAAGTTGAAAGAGAAGCGACGGGTAGATTGGAGGATGCAGAGTTTTCGAAAATTAAAGATTACATTATGCAAGATCAGATTATGGCAAGAATAGGGGCATATTTAATAAGGGAATATAAGCCAGCCTTTACCACTATTCATTTATCTGTTGTAGATCATTTTGAACATAGTGAAGGAAGAGATGGAGATATGGTGAGGAGAGCGGTATCGGGTGTGGATCGGGATATTCGGACGATAGTAGAAAGTATCAAACGGGCAGGAATAGAAAAAAACACAACAATTATAATCACGGGTGATCATGGTCACGTAAATAAACATACAATAATAAACCCCAATGTTTGGCTGTCTGAAGCGGGTTTAATTAAAGATGTGAAGAATGATGACTGGGAAGCACAATTTCAAGTGGCAGGAGGATCTGCTTTTCTATATCTTAAAAATCCTGAAGATACAATAACCTTAACTAAGGTTAAAAACATCCTTAAAGGATTGCCGAAAAGCGAGCGAAAATTCTTTCGATTAATCAATAAAAAAAGTTTATTGGACAAAGGCGGGGATCCAAATGCGGTATTAGCACTTTCAACTATCAATGGTTATGCATTTGGAGGCGCTTGGACTGGCGATGTATATAAACCTACGCATGGTGCGACGCATGGTCATTTTCCAGATTTTAAAGAAATCCAAACAGGATTTATTGCTTATGGAGCCGGAATTAGACCTGGAAAATATATTGATGAAATGAATCTTACAGACATAACCCCAATGATTGCTTATCTGTTAGGGCTTGACTTTCCTTCTGCCGACGGAACCTTAATAAGGGGGGTGCTTAAATGATTGTGCTATAAAGATGTAACTGAGGCTTATACCTTTTCCTTTAGAATTTTTATATTATACACCCAGTGATTTGAAGATCGTATCTACAAATTAGGAAACTAAAAGCACGATATGTATATTTACCTATCAGCAATAAGCTGTACTGAACAGAATTTCAAAATCATTAATAATTAAAAATAAGTATGAATCGAAAACTTC
>DATGTY010000361.1:0-4777 GCA_035301605.1 Chitinophagaceae bacterium
TTTGGGCATTATATTTGTGTTATTGGCAAAAAAACTGTATAAAACATATCCATGACCATTAAAAGTATTTTTACGAAGACGGCTGTTCCTCTTTTGCTCTGTGTTCTCATGGCTTCTTGCGCCTCCTATGAAGATATTGCTTATTTTAAAAATATTCCTTCTGAAGACTCTACCGAAGTTTATGAAGATGGCGTTTTGCGAGATAAAAGGGAGTTTACAGATTTGAAGATTCATCCCGGGGATATTTTGCAAATCTCAGTACAAACCAAGACGCCAAATACGAATAATACTCGGATAGGAGGCTTGATAAACAATCAGGGGTTTACAGCTTCCGATTGGAGAGGCGCCGGCAGAGTAGGGGAAACTAGAACTAGTCGAAGTACTGTTCAAGGGTTTATGGTGGATAATAATGGGGATATTGAATTACCCCTGGTAGGAAAATTACAAGTAGATAACCTTACTATTCCGCAAATAAAAGAGGAAGTACGTAAGCATGTGAGTAATTATTATAAAGATCCGGTGATTAATATTCGATTGGCCAATTTTAAGGTGACCGTACTCGGAGAAGTTGGGCGTCCCGGAACTTATATTCTGGAGGATCAGCGCTCTACGCTGTTAGATGCTTTAGCTATGGCGGGCGATATGACCATTTATGGAAAAAGAAAAAATGTACTCTTGGCTAGGGATGTAAGTGGCGAGGAACGCATTGTGCGTTTTAATATGAATTCTACTGAACTTTTTAATTCACCCTATTTTTATTTACGTCCGGGGGATGTTGTTTATGTACAGCCGACTAAAGGCAGAGCTGCTGCAAATGATGCAACCAAAATCAGATATTACTCTTTGGCCGCCTCGGCAGTCTCTATCTTGGTTTCTGTTCTGACACGAATTTTATAATTGATTACAAATATATTTTAAGACTGTGAGTTACGATTCTTCTATAAATGATACCCCTCAACAAGAACAAGAGGATAACGTAGATATTCGAGAATTGGTGAATCGATTCTTTACTTTGTGGCCCTGGGCTCTATTGAGTTGTATAGTACTCTTTGTGGGGGCAGCACTTTATTTGTATATTACCCCTTCTTCATATCATGTAAATGCCTCTGTGCTTATTAAGCAATCGGATGGACCTATTGGTCAAAGTGCAACCATGAATAGTTCTATGCTAGAAAGTTTGGGAATAATGACTGGTCCCAGTAATGTAAATAATGAGCTGCAGATTATTAAAAGTCACCCGCTCATGAAGGAAGTGGTGCATGAAATGCAGCTAAATGTAAATTATTATACGGAAGATGGGATTCGAACCAGACAACTGTATAAAAACCAATTGCCTTTTCAGACAGAATTTATCCATTTTCGTACCGATAGTTTAAAGGCTAATGGTAAGTTGACTTATAAAATGAGTATTAAGAAGGATAAAACCGGATTTCAAATTTCGAATGAGGAAACCGGAGAATCCTTAACCGGAGCTTGGTATGATACTTTACAGCTAAGGGCAGGGACTGTGACTTTTGTGCCGAATCATCTATTTGAAGGGAAAGAAAATAATGAATACAGTTTTACCGTGAATGCTCCTGCTTTGGCTACCAGTAGTTATTTGAAAAATTTGAAATTGCAGGTGCCGGATGATAAAGCCAGTGTTATTGGCTTGAGCTTAGATGCCAATATTCCACAAAAGGGAGAAGATATATTGAATGCATTGATTCAGACCTATATCCAGTCAAAGATAAGAGATAATAATCGTATTGCCGACAGTACAATATCTTTTATAGACAGTCGTCTGGTGATTGTCAGCGAGGAGTTAACAAATGTAGAGAAGAAAATACAGCAATTTAAACAGAGCAACAGTATTGCTAATATAGATGCACAGTCTGAATCTTTAATTCAAAGTGTGCAGAATTATGCACAAAAAATTTCAGAGCAAAAGATTCAGTTAAGTGTCATCAACTCTTTGCAGGATTATCTTAAGAAAAATAAGGAGAATCCGAGGATTGTGCCCACCTCTTTAATGATTGAGAATGAAACCCTCTCAAATATTATTAGTCAATATAATGATTTGCTCCTGCAGCGTTCACGTACTCTGTTGAATGCTACAGAAGACAATCCGATGGTAAAAAACCTCGATGAGCAGATTGCGCATCTGAGGGGAGATTTGGTCAGGGGAATTGCCTCCGTAAAGGAAAGTGCACAGGCTGCATTACAAAGTATTAATGATCAACAGCTTCTCTTGCAGGATCGTATTCAAAAAGTACCGGCTAGGGAAAGAGTCTTTTTAGATTATAGCCGAAAACAGGAAGTGAGGCAACAGCTCTATCTCTTCCTTTTGAAAAAGAGAGAGGAAGTAGCCATCTCTAAATCTTCTTCTCTGGCAAACATCAATATCATTAATTCAGCAATGGCTGATACACATCCGTTTAGTCCTAAAAGTAAAATTGTCTTTTTGGCTGCATTAATTTTGGGTTGTGGTTTACCTTTCGGTTATTCTTATTTGAAAGGGCTGTTGAATGTTAAGATTGGTTCTAGAAAGGATATAGAAAACGAAACTTCTTTACCGATTGTTGGAGAAATTGGGCATAAAAAACAAGACAATAGGGTAGTGGTTAGACATAAATCCAGAACTATTATTTCGGAACAGTTCAGAAGTTTAAGAACAAATCTGCAATTTTTGTTGGCTGATGAACAGCAGAAAACAGTGATGACAACCTCTTCTATGGGCGGCGAAGGGAAGTCTTTTGTTACTTTGAATCTGGCAATGGCGTTGGCCATTACCGGAAAGAGAGTGGTGTTAATGGAAATGGATTTAAGAAAACCAAAAATTGCACAGCCCTTAGGTTTAAACGTGAAGAAAGGAATTAGTGGCTATGTGATTGGTCAAGCCGAGAAATCGGAAATAATCTATCCTTCCGGTTTGAGTGATCAGTTGGATATTATTCCTGCCGGTGCTATCCCTCCAAATCCTGTAGAGTTACTACTTCATGATCGTACAGAGGAGTTGATGGAATATCTGAAAGCAAATTATGATTATATCTTTATTGATGCGCCACCGATGTTGGTAACTGATGCACAAATTATGAGTAAGTATGCAGATACTACGCTCTATATCGTACGCTTAGGCAAAACCCATAAAGATCAATTGAGAATTCCGGAACATCTCAGAAAGAGTAAGAAAATACCCAATCTGAATATTGTGGTGAATGACATTGTGAAAAAACGTTTCAGAGGAGGATATTATGGCTATGGACAAGGAAATGGTTATGGCTATGGTTATGGCTATGGCGACTATATCAATGAGGAGGAAGAAGGGAAAAAAGGTTGGTTTTCTCGTTAAAAGATCATAGCCAAAGATATTTTTTGAAGAAGAGATGAAGTGATGGAATTGGCATAACAATTGCTTGTCTTCCTTCGAATAATAATTTCGTATTTGGATGGCTGTAAGGGGATAGAAGTTGCAGTCTGTTGTATCATGTAAAGATAGAAATGCTAAGATCTTGGTATGTCATATATGTGAGAAGTAGAGCCGAAAAAAAAGTCGCATTACGGTTAGAGGAAGAGGAGTTTGAAGTATTTTGTCCAATAAAAACGGAAATAAGGCAATGGAGCGATCGAAAGAAGAAGGTTAAAGTGCCCTATTTTAGTTCCTACGTCTTCATTAAATTAAATTATAAGAACGAACGCATTCAGGTGTTACAAACACCGGGAGTAGTTCGTTTTCTTTTTTGGTTGAAGAAGCCAGCTATAGTGAGGACAGCAGAAATGGAGCAGGTGAAGGATTTCTTCCAGAAACATAAGGATAGAAATATTCAGAAGGAAGAGATTAAACTGGGAGAAAAATATAAGATTACCACTGGCCCTTTTGTTGGGAAAGTGGGTGTTGTGAAAGAAAAGAATGGGCAAAGAGCCATATTGGAAGTACCCGGACTGAATCTGAAATTTAGTGTTGTGCAGTCTAGCTTGTCTGACAAAAATATATGATAATAACGTATATTTGCGGCTTCTAAAAGAGTTTAATTAGAGTTACTTTGGTCTTTATTATGGGACTGAGAAAGGCGGAGCCGTATTTGAGTGCCCCTTCGACTCCGCTCAGGGGTCTGTTTCGACCTTTCCCTGCAGAGGGTTCTAAGCATATCTTATCACTTCGACTCCGCTCAGGGGCCGGTTTTTTGGCTACGCTCAGGGGCAGCTAATAACCTAAAACTCACTTAACCGTTTAACAATATAACCATTTAACACTTCAACAAGAACTAAATGATAAAGAAACAATATTTAATCAATGCCATTAATGCAGCTTTGGAAGCAGGTGCTGAGATTTTAGAGGTCTATGCCCGGGATTTTGAAGTAGAGCAGAAAAAGGATAATTCTCCATTAACAGAAGCCGATAAAGCGTCGAATAATGTCATTGTGGAAAGATTGGAATCGACGGATATTCCTATCATTAGTGAAGAAATTAAGAATATACCTTACGATCGGCGTGCCGACTGGAAAGACTGCTGGATTGTAGATCCATTGGATGGAACTAAAGAATTTATTAAAAGAAATGGAGAATTTACTGTAAATATTGCACTCGTTTCTAATGGAGTTCCCGTTGCAGGCGTTGTGTATATCCCTGTTTCCGGTACGCTATATTTTGCAGCTGAAGAGTTAGGAAGCTTTTCTATTAATTTAGAAGATAAGCAAGAACTTCCGGAGTGGGAGGTACTTCTTGAAAAAGCAGATAAATTACCTACAACAGAAAAATATGACAAATATACCATCGTAGCTTCTCGTTCACACCTCA
>DATGTY010000362.1:0-2917 GCA_035301605.1 Chitinophagaceae bacterium
TAAGTTTTCCGTCTTTTAAAATTTTCACCTCGACAGAATACAAATAAGGGTCTTCTTTCCCATTCCATAAATGAGGATCTATCATGGAAATGGGGACACGCACATAGGTCACTCCCTGAGGCGAAACCCGACTTTTTACAGAAGCAGCTTCTACTTTCTCACCTTCCTTATCCTTGATGACAGTCTTTACCAAAACCTCTTTATAGGAGTGAAATTTATTTTCCAATTCTACTCTTACCATAATATCGGCAGACTCTTCAGATACATTATGTTGATCGATAAATACACCGGGAGAAGCATAATCCAAAGTCGAGATATTAAGTTTGGCAGTATTCATCAAATAAACATGTCGATATATCCCGCCATAATTAGCAAAAAGGTTTTGATTAATTGGAATAACATCCGGGCGTAATTCGTTGTTAGCTTTTACTCGAATTTCATTTTTTTCTCCCAAATGAACAGCATTAGTAATTTCGAAGGTAAACGCTGCGTATCCCCCCTTATGTTCTCCAATAAAACGACCATTCACATACACATCCGCAACATTTCCAACCCCATCAAACTTTAAGAATAATCTTCTATTAGAATCTTTGGCCGGAATATAAATTTCCTTTTTGTACCAGGCATCCCCTTCATAATATACTGAATCCTGTTGCATATCTATATTATTCCAAGTATGAGGAAGATTCACACTTTTCCATTGTAACGCCTCCTGGTTGGTATTCTCGTCAATAGCTCCTTTATAAAACTTCCAATCCTTATCTAAGGCTAAAACCTCCCTGCCCGAAGAAGTTTGTGCCATCAATGGGAAATTAATGACCACTAATAAAAGAACTATAAGGCCTCTGAAAATTTTCATATTTAGGTTTTAGCTGGTTGATGGTAATTTTGTTCTCGTTTCTTTTTTTGATCCTGTTTTATGTCCAAAACGATGACATAAGGTTGAGCATGTTCCTGCTTTATTAAATGAATATAAAATTCCTGTTTTCCAATATTCTCTACCTGCAAATATTTCATTGGGTTACTTAAGGCATAGCAACGATTAATATGTTGACCTTTAGGACTTTTTACTTTTAAAAGCCCGGAAATTGGGGTATTAAAGACCACCATATAAATCTTATGATTGACAGTATCTGAAGTATAATATCCCCAGTTTTGTTTTTCCCATCCATAGGCATGATCACATCCATAAACAGCTCTGCCGTTGACCTTCATCCATGCACCAATCGCTTTTGCCATGTATTGTTCTTCCATGCGAAAGGATCCATCCGGCTTAGGACCAAAATTAACTAAGAAGTTACCCCCCATAGAAACGGCCTGAGTCATCAATTCGATCATTTCATCTGCAGTCTTCACATGACCATTCCAGATTTTATTATATCCCCATTGGTTTTCAGGAATAGTCATAATCCCTTCCCAATCATAACCCAATACTGCAGTATCGCTAGCTGAAGGCAACTTTCTTTCAAACCCGTCTTCATAATCTCCCATTAAATGACCATTGGAATCAAAATGACGAGCACCATATTCATCGGCACGCAAGCGTGCATTCACAATCAACCCGGGATGTATTTTTTTAAGATATTTTTCTAATTTATAGCTAAATTCACCATCATTCTTCCAAGATTTATCCCAGGTTCCGTCAAACCACATTCCTATAATAGAGGGATATCTTTCCAACAGTTCTGTCAGCTGGTTCTTGACATATTTTTTATACTTCGTATAAGCTACGCTATCTGATTCTGATTTAATACTAGACCGCCAATCCGGATGATGCCAGTCTAAAATAGAATAATAAAGAGAAACCTTAAGCCCGGCTTTGTTACAGGCATCAATCAATTCTCCTAAAAGATCCTTTTTATAAGGCGAAGAAGCTATATCAAAATCCGTATATTTACTTGGCCAGAGACAAAACCCTTCATGATGCTTGGTTGTAATTCTCACATATTTGGCCCCCATTTTCTTCGCCATTGCGGCCCATGCATCCGCATCAAAATCTACCGGGTTAAATTGATGAATTAATGAGAAGTAGGCACTATCGGGTATATGCGCCCAGGCTTTGATCCATTCTGCCGCTCCATTATAATGTTTTCCCTGCCAGGAACCTCCTAAAATGGAATACAATCCAAAGTGAAGGAATTCCCCGAACCGCATCTGCCGCCATTGATTCATATCCGGATCGTGACGTTTGCCAATGTAGAGTGCGCCGTATTGGACGTCTTTTGGGGACTTGGAAGCCTCCTGAGCAAAGGAGGAAATCGAAGAACCTATCAAAAGGGCAAATGTCAAGAATAGGAAGGGCTTACTCAAGCATCTGATGTTCATAATTGTTACGTTGGTTTTACAAATTAGTATCCCGGATTCTGTTCCAAGGTAGCTCCTTTATTCAAGTCTATCTCTCTTTGAGGAATAGGTAATAGTTTATTCTTTTTTTGAATACTGGAAGCCGATTGCGAATTATATTTTTTCACTCTTTTCAATAAGGTTCCGGTACGCATTAAGGTCGCTCTACGATTTTCTTCTGCAAATAACTCTCGTGCTCTTTCATCTAAAATGAACTCCATCGTTATATCTGAAGGAGCAATAGGGGTTGCATGTGCACGATCCCTAATTTTATTTATACTAGCTGCTGCAGCCGGGAGGTCATTCATCTTGAATTGAGCTTCTGCTAATAATAAATAAGTTTCTCCAAGGCGCATCATAATACGATCTTTAGCCGTATTTAATCCATCAGGATCTTTGTCGTAATAGGAATTCCATTTTGTAGTCGTTGCAAATATATTTTTCAAAGTGTCACTTCCTGAAACTTCCACAAGTTGCCCATATTTAGAAGAGGAAGGATCATTATAATAATAGTTCCGTCTGAAGTTAAACCGCGAGTTCCTCATATCATTAGATCCGTATAAATGATAGTTTG
>DATGTY010000363.1:0-19231 GCA_035301605.1 Chitinophagaceae bacterium
ATATCGCCCTGGGGCAAAAATAGGGAGTGGTAGTTCTATGGATGCTTTTCGGTATGAACAGCTAACTGGTAAAGCACTATTTGGTAAAACGCACGGGATTAAGTTGCTTAATTATCGTACTGCATTAATAAAGTTGTGGCATAATAGGTCAAGCCTTACAGCTGTAGATAAACAAGTTGTAAAAAGATTATTAATTGATATACAAAATGCACTTTCAGGTTATTAAAGATGAATATTTTAGTGATATTATTAATCATTTAAAGAAAAGGGTACCTGAGTTTGTCTCCGTCTTTAATGATGATAAATTAATTTACCCTATTATTGGAGAATTCGGACAGTTTTTTATAGACAATAGAGAAAAGGAAGCCTTGTTTTATAAAAGTATTTCATTTATAAATGAATCCTTAAAGTTGGGGAAAGGAGATACAGAGGATGTGATTGTATTACAAGTATTCCAAAAAATATATGAATCTCCTAGGTTTATAGATAAGGTTAGGCAAAGTTTGGAAGGTCAAGCAAAACGTATCTTTGAAAAGTATTTACAAGAATATCTTAAAGGTACTTAACCCAATTTGACTTTAAACTCTCAACTCCAGTTGGGAAAATTGAGCCAAGTATATGACAAAACGCGGGTGGTCATTTAATGATATACAACAAACTTTACTAAAAGGTAAATGGATGCCTCATAATGGTGGAATTGGTTAAACCCAGGTAATCCAATGAGTATTATTACTAACCCTACTACAGGCCAGTCTTTAATAATTGATAACGTTACAAAGGAGATTATTCAATTAGGTAAGCTCGGTTTTAAATTTTAGTATAAATGAATAAAAATAAAGACTACCAGACCATTTATATTCGCATGTTAGAAGGCGTAGAAACCTTTATTCCTGTTAAGGCGAAACATCTAAAAGGAGATTTATTTGAGATTATCAATAATGAAGATTTAGATTTAGACTTAGAAGAAGATGCTACCAGTATATATGAATTTTTTCCAGGAGATACTGTAAAATGTGAAATTCAATCTAATTATTTTCTTCCGATTCAAGGAAAGGTAGAAACATTTCTTCTTGCATCCAAATTAATTAGTTCAACATTCATAGACCGTAAACTTTATGAATTGATTTTTTTAATAGTAAAAAACTTTGGGAAAGTAGAATTGGATAAGTTGGAGCACTTTGCTGATGAGATTAAGCGTATTTGTTATGATAAAAGTATTGTTCAAAGAAAACATCCTGTTATTCAGAATTGGATTAAAGAAAATTGTGCCCAATAAGACTGAAGTATTTAAGTCTGTATTTACATTATGATTTAAATTAGATTTTCCCTGCCTGTCGAAGCGGCAGCGCAGGCAGGTTTGACAAACAGCTTAACTTTGTAGAAGAAGGCAGCGGCGTAAAACAGGTAGATGGAGAGGCTGGAAAACTGGAAACCTTATCGAGCGGTAAGGTGGTAGCAAAGGAGAATGGCTACGTTTATGTATTTACCAGTAACGAAACTCATTACTATCCCGCCCGTATCTGAACGGTACGTTCGGGCAGGCTTTTGGACTGTCAATGGCGGGAATCAGTACAACGGCGTCGTTAAAGATAGAAAGCAAAAGGAAGTTTAATGGAAAGGAATTCAATCACAAAGAATTTTCTGATGGTAGTGGGTTGGATTGGTATAACTATGGAGCAAGGATGTATGATGCGCAGATTGGAAGGTGGCATGCGATAGATCCGTTGGCAGGCAGCTATCATTCAATATCTCCTTTCAATTATGCATTAAATAACCCCTTAAATTGGAAATGTATTAGCACTATATATCCACCTTAATTATATGAGGAGGTAAATAAAACTTAATATTTATCCTCCAATCCCGGTTCCAAAAAGATGTCCTACAAAGGCGGCGGCAGCCATCGCAGCCGTTCCCCAGAAAGCGATACGCAAAACACTTTTTCCCAAAGGCGCGCCTCCGGTTTTTGCGGCCAGCATTCCCAAGAGAATTAAAAAAAGAAGAGCGAAACCATATTGCAAATAAATCATGGCAGCGAGAGAGCCAAAGATGGCTACTAACAATGGAAGTGCGCCGCCAACAGTAAAGGAAGCAAAAGAAGCAGCTGCTGCCTGAAGCGGTTTGGCCTGTGTGTTTTCATTGATGCCGAGTTCATCTCTCAGATGAGCTTCTAAAGCATCATGTTCGGTAAGCTCCTCTGCTACCTGGTGGGCTAACTCCTCTGACAGTCCTTTCTTTTTATAGATTAGCGCCAATTCTTCTAACTCCTCTTCCGGCATTTCCTGTAATTCTTTATGTTCTCTTTTGATATCTGCTTTTTCAGTATCAGATTGAGAACTGACTGAGATATATTCACCGGCTGCCATGGACATGGCTCCGGCAATCAGTCCGGATAAGGCAGCTAAAATGATGGTATCTCTGTTGCTTGTGGCTGCCGCTACACCAATGACTATACTGGTGGTAGATAGAATACCATCATTGGCACCTAAAACCCCGGCTCTGAGCCAGCCCACACGATCTATAAAATGTTTTTCGTTGCTGTGAATAGAATGATTCATGAATAAGTCTTTGAAGAACAATTATGATGAAGCAGAAAGATACATAAATTCGTATTATCCATCATGCGTAAATTGAGCAAATCGAGCCAAAAAGATCACATTTTCCGCTTTCTTAAAAAGAATTTTCCAATTGCCATTATAATACACTCTCTTGGGAACCATTAGACCATCAAAATGTGTCATACTGACTTGCATATTTACATTAAAGTGAAATAAAAAATTTTTATAGGAGAGGGTATAGTCTCTATAAATAATTTCCATCTTCTTTTTACTGAAAAAAGTGGTCAGATGGTCGATCACCATTTTTTCTTTGTAGGCAGGTTTAACCTTTGCAGTAAAAACGTAACAATCAGTGGAGTCATAGGATGCAGAATGAATAGAAAAATTATAATGCGGAGCAATGTCATTACTGAATATAGCCACTTTATTACTTATCAAAGGAATATCATGAATTGGTTTTCCGGGGTTGAAGATGAGTTGTTTCAGTTGATTTTTGTGACGATCTAATGCATTGTTGGCTTTTTCGGGCTGATAGGAATTTCCAACGATATTGGTTTCTCCACAGATTTTGCCTCGTGTAAAAAAAACATCGGCATACAGCTTAGCTGTGTAGTAGTTATAGGAACTGTCGCTTTTATAAAAGTTTCCCGTCGTCTTTTCACTTAATACATCCATGGTTCGGCAACCATGCTGATGATGTTGGAGTGTTGTGCTTTTAAAAGAAGCTTTTTCGCTTCCGTTTTCATTAAAAATACGGATATTATTTTTCGCTTTATAAGATAGTATTCTGAGTGTTTTAAAGGCTTTATAGAAAGTGGTGTCCTGTTCTACACGTTGAATAAAACCGGCGATATCGAAACCATATTTTGATGCCGTGATAACAACAGAGTCAAGCGCAATATGTTGCATGACATAGCCTTCTTCCTGAGCAAAGGAAGGATAGCTACTAAAAAGGAGTAGTAAAATAAATAATAACTTCTTTTTCATGGTACAATAAAGATACAATCTTTTGTATCATGAAAAAGTATCTGGGTAATGAATCCGTTATTTTTTAAGTTTCATCTTGTAATCCACTTTTACCTTTCCTTTGGAAATTTTCTCTAGTTTCTTTTTGATAAGTCTTTTCTTTAGCGGCTTGAGGTAATCGATAAACAGTTTCCCTTCGATATGATCATATTCATGTTGAATTACACGAGCGGATAATCCGGTAAAGGTGTCTGTATGCTCCTCAAAGTTTTCATCAAGGTACTGAATGGTAACATTTTCCGGACGATTAACGTCTTCTCTAATGGTTGGGATGCTCAGACAACCTTCTTCAAAAGTCCAGGGTTCTCCCTCTCTCTCTAGAATTTCTGCATTGATAAAAACTTGTTTCACGCCTTCATCATCCCCATATTCGGCACCTTCTTCCTCAGACATGTGCTCAAACATTTGTTTGCTGTCAACGATGAAGAGTCGAATAGGTTTGGCTATCTGTGGTGCTGCCAGACCAACTCCGTTGGATGCATATAAGGTCTCCCACATGTCTTCTATTAGAGTGTCGATTTCCGGATAGTTTTTATCGATGTCTTTTGTGGACTTTCTGAGAACCGGGCTTCCGTATGCTATAATAGGCAGTATCATAAGTCGAAAATTTTTGCAAATATACTGTTATTCGAGCGACTGTAAATATTCTTGTAATAAAATGGTGGCGCTGGTTTCATCTAAAAGTGCTTTCTGGCGTCTTTTTTTCTTTTTTAACCCTGAATCAATCAGGGTTTGTGCAGCCATTTTAGAAGTATAACGTTCATCTGCTGTTTTAACAGGGATTTCAGGAAAATGTTTTTTTAAATCTTTTATTGCTCGTTTTACGAGCGGCGTGCCATGAGTCTCAGAGTCGTCTAGGTTCAGCGGGTAACCCATCAGGAATAGTTCTACTTCTTCTTTGTCCAGATATTTTTTTAGGAATGGGATAAAATCAGGAGTTGAAATGGTGGTTAACCCTGTTGCAATGATTTGTAGTGGATCGGTAACGGCTATCCCTGTCCGTTTTTTTCCGTAATCTATAGCTAAAATGCGTGCCATGGTTCCCCTTTTGATAGAAGCAAAAGTATTGAAAATTGCGATAAAATGTATGAGTATGTCGATATTAGAGATGTAAGGACAATTGATTAAAGAAATTTGGAGTATTGAGGAGCCGATTCTGTTAAAGGGCTTTTGAATTGGATTAATATGGAATCTGAGAATAATAGTGAGTATAGTCTTAGTGATAAGCAAAAACAAGCTATTCAAGAGGCCCGTTCAGAGATAGTAAATGGTGTTTTTACAGATGGGGGAGTAAATAAAGAAAGCGAGGAGTGGCTAAAGATGTAATTTGTCTGGGAGAGCGAAAAGAGATAGAGCTATTTTTTTCTCAACAACTCCCACAATACAATTCCCACACTTACTGAAATATTTAATGAATGCTTCATTCCAAATTGAGGGATTTCAATACAGCCATCCGCTTGTTTTAATGCTTCGTCGCTTACGCCATTCATTTCATTTCCAAAAATAAGAGCTAAAGGCTGATTTTTTTGGGGTTTGAAATTTGCTAACGAGGTACTATTTTCCACTTGTTCTACAGCCCATATTGAATAATTTTCTGCTTTTAATTGCAAAAGTGCTTCTTCTGTTGTTTTGAAATATTGCCAATTAACTGAATCTGTAGCCCCTAATGCTGATTTTCGTATATCTCTATGTGGCGGTTTACCGGTCATACCACAGAGGTAAATTCCCTGAAGTAAGAATGCATCAGAAGTACGAAATACAGAACCTACATTGTGAAGGCTTCTGATGTTGTCTAAAACAATAATAATGGGAGTCTTTTCAGAATGTTTGAATTCTTCTATGGTCATTCGACCAAGCTCATCCATTTCTAGTTTTCGTGTGTCCATCCATGCAAAGATACAGGAAGTCTCTTATTCTAAAGTGTTGTAAGGTGATATAATGTGAGATGGATTGACGTTATCCTAAAAGGTTTTCTTATTTTTGTCTTCCTATGGCAAAATCCAAGAAAGAAACTCCAATGATGCAACAGCATCGGGCTATCAAAGCCAAATATCCGGATGCTATTCTATTGTTTAGAGTGGGAGATTTCTATGAAACGTTTGAGAATGATGCAATTATAGCGTCAGAGGTATTAGGTATTGTGTTGACGAAACGTTCTAATGGATCTGCTTCGGCAATAGAATTAGCCGGTTTCCCACATCATGCACTGGATACCTATATGCATAAATTGGTGAAGGCAGGATATAGAGTGGCGATATGTGATCAGCTGGAAGATCCGAAAACCGCCAAAGGTGTTGTCAAGCGTGGTGTAACGGAAATGGTAACCCCGGGTTTGGCTACAGATGATAAACTTTTAGATAATAATGCCAATAATTTTTTGGCGGCGGTTCATTTGGACAAAAAAGCTTGTGGTATTGCTTTTCTGGATATTTCAACAGGTGAATTTTTTGTAGCGCAGGGTGATTTAGAGTATGTAGATAAGTTGTTGCAGAGTTTCAGACCGGCAGAAGTGGTTTTTCAAAGAAACAAACGAAAGGCTTTTAAAGACCTTTTGGGTAGTAAGCCTGGGTTGGTGAATGAAGATTTTTATACTTATACTCTGGATGAATGGATCTTTAGTGAACCTTATGCCACAGAAATTCTATTAAAGCATTTTGAAACGGTTTCTCTGAAAGGTTTTGGTATTGAAGGATTGGAACAAGCTATTATTGCAGCCGGTGCAGCCTTGCATTATCTCAAAGAAACGGAACATCCGAACATTAGTCATATATCGTCCGTTCAGCGTATTGATCAGGATACCTTTTTATGGATGGATAAATTTACTATTCGGAATTTAGAACTATTGCATAGTGCCGGAGAGAAAGGGCACTGCCTGCTCAATGTTTTGGATCATACCCTGACTCCCATGGGGTCTCGAATGTTAAAGCGCTGGATGGTTTTCCCTTTGCGAGAGATTCGTAAAATTAATGAACGTTTGGATTTGGTGACCTTTTTTATAAAAGATCAGGATATTGCCAATGTATTAAGGCATCATTTGAAACAAGTGGGAGACATGGAAAGAGTGGTTTCCAAGATTCCATTAAAGAAGATTTCTCCTCGTGAGGTATTGCAATTGGCTAAAGGACTTCAGCAGGTAGAAGAAATCCAAATGAAGTGTAAAAAGTTAAATGATCCCTATTTGGTTCGTTTGGTAGAGCAGCTTAATCCCTGTCAGAAAATACGCGATCGGGTGTTTGCCGAAATAGTGGAAAATCCGCCTTCTCAAGCAGCCAAAGGAAACCTCATTAAGGAAGGGGTGAATGATGAACTGGATGACCTTCGACATATTGTCTATTCCGGAAAAGAATATTTGGAGGAGCTTAAAAAGAAAGAAACTGCAGCAACAGGAATTAGTTCTTTAAAAATAGGAGATAATAAAGTATTTGGATATTATCTTGAAGTGACACATACGCATAGGGATAAAGTTCCTGAAAATTGGATTAGAAAGCAGACTTTAACCAATTCGGAACGTTATATTACACCTGAACTTAAAGAATATGAGGAGAAAATTACCGGTGCAGAAGAGAGGATTGAGATTCTGGAAGTGCAGGTTTTTGAAGCTTTGCTTCTTCAATTACAGGAATATATTTCTCCGGTTCAGCTGAATGCACAAATCATTGCACAACTAGACTGTATCTTGTGTTTTGCAGATATTGCCCAGCGGTTTAAATACAAACGCCCTATCCTGAAAGAAGGACAGGCTTTGAAAATTACAGCGGGAAGGCATCCTGTGATAGAACAGGCTTTGCCCAGTGGAGAATCATATATTGCCAACGATATCCTTTTAGATAAGGAGGAACAGCAGATTATTATTCTTACCGGTCCTAATATGAGTGGTAAGTCTGCCTTATTGAGACAGACTGCCTTAATTACCTTAATGTCACATATGGGCTGTTATGTGCCTGCAGATGCTGCTGAGATAGGATTAACCGATAAGATTTTTACACGTGTAGGCGCTTCAGATAATTTGAGTGGCGGAGAATCTACTTTTATGGTAGAAATGAATGAAACTGCCAGTATTGTAAATAATCTTACCGAACGGAGTTTGATACTCCTTGATGAAATTGGCCGGGGAACCAGCACTTATGATGGAATTTCTATTGCCTGGAGTATTGTAGAATATTTGCATGACTTTACGCCGAATCGACCTAAAACACTTTTTGCTACGCATTATCATGAATTGAATGAGCTTGAAAATAAGCTGGATAGGGTGAAAAACTTTCACGTAGCCAATAAAGAAGTGGGGAATAAAATTATCTTTTTGAGAAAACTGAAACCGGGTGGCAGTAAGCATAGTTTTGGTATTCATGTAGCTCGTATGGCAGGAATGCCGCCGGATCTAATTACCCGTGCTAATGATATTTTGGCGCAATTAGAGGATAAACAGTTGGCTAAACCGGTAGCTGAAAAATTGAAGAAAACATCTCCGATACAATATCAACTCAGTATCTTTGATACACATACGGAAACCTTTCAACAAATTCGTGAATTATTGGAGCATATTGATATCAATAGATTGACACCAGTGGAAGCATTGATGCGGTTGAATGAAATCAAGGATTTACTGAAGTAGGTACGAATGGGTTAAAACTATAGATATTCATCTCCTGCAACCGCTTATACAATAATATCCCCGTTCTGCCCTGGAAAATAACCAGAAGTGGCTTTTGCTTCCTGCTCTGGTATAAATATTGATGCAATACATTATAGTTTGTATGAATAAAATAAAGGAGGTTTGAGATGAAAACTTTGAATAAAATATCGTTTCTTTTAGTTGCCGTATTGATTTTCTCCGGTTGTTACGCGGGGAGAACAATGACTTCTAATGAGATGTCATATTCCGAGAATAGACCCAATATAGATGTAAATGTATTTTATGATGCACTAAGACCTTATGGTCAGTGGATGAATTACGGGTCTTATGGGCAGGTTTGGAGACCGCGTGTATCTAGAAATTTTAGACCCTATGCCACAAATGGACATTGGGCATATTCCGATTATGGATGGACCTGGGTTTCCAGTTATGAATGGGGCTGGGGGCCATTTCATTATGGTAGATGGAAACATGATAATTATTATGGCTGGATCTGGATTCCCGGAAGAACCTGGGCTCCGGCATGGGTTGCCTGGAGACATTCTTCTTCTTATTTAGGTTGGGCGCCATTAGGTCCCGGAATGAATATTAATGTAAATATCAATATAGCGCCAAGGTATTGGAATTTTGTGCCGGGGCAATATATTACCAGTAGGCGTGTTTATCGTTATTTCCGACCATGGAGGAACAATACAACGATTATTAATAACACAACTATCATCAACAATGTTTATGCACAAAATAATCATCACTATTTTTCCGGACCTACTCGGAGTGCTGTCCAGCGAAGAACAAATAGCCGGATAAATGAAGTGAGGGTAGTAAACAGTTCCCGAGCCAGACGAGCCAGGTTGAATTCTAACAGACTGAGTGTATATCGACCTACAATCAGCCAGGATGGACGTACTAGTGAAAGGTCACATCGTGCTAAGGTTGTTCGTGTCTCAGATAGAGCTAGCACAAGAAACGCTGAAAATGCCAGATCCAGTGCGAGGAAATCAAGAGATGATCAATCTACTGCAAGGACAGAGAGACGCAATCGCGGGGATAGGAATGTAAGACGTAATAGAAATAGTAACAATGAGCGTCGCGCCCAAACACAAAGAGTTCAACGGGAAAGAAAGGCGGCCACAAGAAAGCGAGCACAAAAAGCCCGCAAGAGAAATACAAATGTGCAGAGGAGACAGGTAGAAAGGGCAAACAAGCAAAAACGCGAGCGAACGAGCACCAAGAGGAAAGTAAGACAGAAGGCTGAAAAAACGCAAACAAGGCGTTCCAGACCTTCAAAAAGTATAAACAGGTCTCGTAAGCGGAGTGAAACCAGAACCCGTTCTAATAGGACTCGCCGTCCTACAAGCGTGAGAACAAATAGTCGTTCTTCACGCGGTTCTTCGGTAAGTCGTCCTTCTTCTCGAAGCAATACTAGTACGTCTAGAGGCGCGCGCTCTTCCAGAAGTAGAAGATAGAGCAGGAATGCGCATAGCATACTTTGATAAAAAAAGGGGGGGCTAAAAAAGCCAACCCCTTTTTTAGGTAAATATAGTGAAATATGATTTTATGATGAGGTTTTTTTTTGATAAGCTTGATTTGCTGGTTGATTAGCTACAAAAATGCTGTTTTTGATTTTGAAAATCCTAAGTTTGCTATTTTTGAGAAATCAACTTAATCTTTGGTGTAAATGTCCTCTTTGCGAGACAAAACCATATTGGGTATTTTTTGGTCCTTTCTGGAACAGGTAGGAGCTAAGGGAATTAATTTCTTGGTTATTATTGTTTTAGCTAGGATTCTGATGCCTGCTGATTTTGGATTGATTGCCATGTTAGCGGTCTTTATCGATTTAAGCCAGGCATTGATTAATGCCGGCTTTGGTCAGGCATTAATTCAAAAGAAAAATACGAATGAGGAGGATTATTCTGTCGTTTTCTATATTAATCTAATGATTAGTATAGTGCTTTATGTGGTATTATATTTTTGTGCTCCACTTATAGCCGACTTTTATCAACAACCTCGGTTGGTCAATTTAACTCGGGTGCTCTCTTTGGTATTTGTGATTAATGCTTTTTCCTATATTCAGGAAACGCGTTTGAAGAAGAAAATGCAGTTTAAAATACTTACCTCTGTTCATCTCCCTGCTATTTTAGTTGGTGGTGCGGTGGGGATATGGATGGGATATAAAGATTTTGGCGTCTGGAGTCTTGTGGCATTCCAGTTGATATATCGGTTGTTTTATGCCATCCAAATATGGATTTATACCAGATGGAAGCCTTTATTCTCTTTTAAGTGGAAGAATGCTAGGGAATTGTTCTCTTTTGGAAGTAAATTGATGATCGCCACCGTAATCAATAATTTGTTTAAGAATGCGTATTTGGTTGTTATTGGTAAATTTTTTCCATTAACTACACTAGGATATTATGAAAATGCGCAGAAGTTGGAACGGATTCCTTCTATAACAATTAAGCGGATGTTGAGTAATGTAACATTTTCTGCCTTCTCTTCTATCCAGAACGATAATAAGAGATTGAAAAATGGGTATAGAAGAATTATGCAGCAGGTCGTTTTCCTAACTGCTCCTGTTTTTGTGTTTGCAGCCATACTGGCTGACCCTCTGTTTAGTTTTTTATTGACAGATAAGTGGTTGCCTGCAGTGCCCTTTTTCCAACTATTATGTATAGAAGCGATTATTCGTCCCCTGAGTTCCTATAATTTGGAAATTGCCAATGTGAAAGGTCGGAGTGATTTATATTTAAAACTCAATATTATTACAAAGATTATTATGGTGGTGGGAATTGTCATTGCGGTTCCGCTAGGAATCTGGTATTTGGTTGCATTTCAGGCAGTAAATATTCTGATTAATTGGGGAGTGAATAGCATTTATTCTGGCAGGCTTATTCAGTATCCCATAAAAGAACAATTTATCGATATGCTACCTATATTCTTATTGACGGTTTTTTCAGGGACTGTAGTATTTGTTGTGGATATCGCGCTTAAAGAGCGCTCTGATCTTTTAAGAATGCTTATTGGTTTTTTGGCCGGCGGAGGTATCTATTGGTTGTTTTCTAAGCTTTTTAAATTGGAAGCTTATTCTGCTTGTAAATTGGTTTTTGTAGAAAATATTTTGGGGTACTTTAAAAAGTAGGATTGATTTTTGCTGGGTATCTAGTCTAAAAATAGTGTATATTTAATATTGTAAAATATCTCCTAATGGAAACAGGATTAATGGTTTATAAAGCTAAAGGTAGATATAAAAATATTGGAGATTATATCCAGAGCCTTGCTGCAGAACGATTTATAAGAGGGAGTGTAAAGTATGTAGATCGTGAACAACTGCATGCCTATTCCGGTGGAAAAATTAAATTAATAATGAATGGCTGGTTTATGCATTTTCCCGAAAACTGGCCTCCCGCACCAAATATAGAACCGTTGTTTATCTCTTTTCATATTAATCCGGAAAAAGCGAAAGAACTTCTTCGAGCCAAAGGTGTCGATTATCTAAAGCAATGGGAGCCTATTGGTTGTAGGGATACAAGTACCGTGCAGCTTTTGAAGGAAAAAGGGATAAAGGGCTATTATAGTGGTTGTTTAACACTCACTTTAAAGAAGCCTATTCAGCAACCTGCCTCAAAAAACAAATTCTATTTTGTTGATCAGGCTTACGAAGCACCCACAGATATTATATCCTTATTTCGCTATGGTGTGACCTTGGCGTTGAATTTTAAAGTAATAAAGCAGCTATCCAAGAGACTTTCTTCCCAATTTAAAAACAATCCCTCTAAAATCAGGCGTTGGTTACGAACCGCAGCTTTTTATAAAACTTATTCTACACGTTTTGAGGATGAGGTTCTTTTGCAGGCTGAGTATATATCTCATATGGTTTCCGAATCTCAATTTAATAGTGAAGAAGAAAAATTCGATTATGCCAGAAATTTATTGTCGAAGTATGGACACGCTCAATTAGTGGTAACAAGTAGAATTCATGCAGCCCTACCAGCGCTGGGTATGAATACTCCGGTGATTTTGGTCTTGAGTGATTATTTTCAAAATAAAAATAGTAAAAAAGGTCGCTTTGAGGGACTTCGGAATTTTTTTCATATCCTTGAATATTCTAATTTTGGACTAAAGGCTCAAAATGGCTTTGAACTGAACGAAAAAATTGATGTCAGTTTTAATTTAAAAAACAAACAGGAACATCTGGTTTTGGTTGAAAGAATGGAGCAAAAATGCATGGAGTTTATGGGCAAGTAATGATTAAATTTAATGAAGCATAGTAAGAAGTATAGAATAGTTTTTGCCGGATTGCTAAGCGAGAAGAATCTCGGAGACGTTATTATCGCAGACTGTACAAAGTGGTTGTTCACTCAGATTTTGAAATCGTCAGAAGAGGATAAGGTGATTTTTGATGAAATTGGTTTTCGAGAGCTTGAAGAAGTAAGAAGATCTTCTTTTTATAGAAAAAAGTGTTATGAAGTAAGACGAAGGCTACTCCCTCTTGTCGGAATGAACTGGAGTAAAAAGAATATACAAGAGCATGCAAAGTACTTTGAACCATGTTTTGTTGATGCAGATCTTGTTGTTATTGTTGGAGGGGGGGTTGTTAAGTATAAGTATCAACTTTTTTGGGTTTACCTTAGTGGAATTATAAAGGCTGCACAAGTGAATAATATTCCGATTATACTGAATGCAGTAGGGATTGAGGGCTATGATGCAGATAATGAGAAGTGTCAGATACTTAAAGAAGCTTTAAATGCGCCCAATGTAAAGGCTATCACAACGCGAGACGATATTTCGGTTTTGGACAAATATTATATCAATGCTTCCTCTGGTATTTATACACAGAAGGTAGCAGATTCGGCTGTATGGGTAAGTGATGCTTACGGTATTCATAAGGAGGAACATGCCGATGTTGTTGGTATTGGACTTGTAAGAAGTGAAATTTTTAAAGATAACGGAATCGCTCTGTCTTCTGAAGAGTTGGTTCAGATTTATGTGAATATTCTGCAAGAGTTGGACCGGAAAGGACACAAGTGGAAATTATTTACAAATGGTTTGCCTGCCGATGAAGAACTTATCCCGGCTATTCTTGACCAATTGGGGCGGAACAGATCGATGGTTGATATTCTTCTCCCCTCTTCAGGAGAAGAATTGGTCAAAGGGTTAGCTCATTTCAAAGGTGTTATTGCAGCGCGCTTGCATGCAAATATTGTTGCCTATTCTTTAGAAGTGCCAAGTGTGGGATTGGTATGGAATAAGAAACTATTGCTTTTTGGAGAGAGTATAGGGTATAAAGAACGATTTATTGTTAAGGATAACTTCTCTGCGGCATATATTGTGAATCATCTAGAAACTGCTATTAGTGAAGGTTATGACAAAAAGAAGATGTCCCCATTTAAGCATTCTGTACGAAAAAGTATTACTGATATTTTAACACAAAATGGATTTTTATAAACTATGAATATAGCCATAATCTTTGCCGGTGGAGTTGGCACCAGAATGAATAATAAAGCCAAGCCCAAACAATTTTTAGAACTGCATGGTAAACCAATCATTATTTATACGCTAGAATTTTTTGAACAACATCCGGAGGTTGATGGAATCGTGATTGCCTGTGTGGCATCTTGGATTGATTATCTCAGGCAACTAATTCAAAAATATCAACTAAAAAAGGTATTGGAGGTTGTCCCTGGAGGAGATACCGGACAGATGTCAATTTACAACGGTTTGGAAGCCGCGGAGAAGCATGGTCCGGAAGACTCCGTTGTACTTATTCATGATGGGGTGCGGCCCTTAATAAATTCCCAGATTATTTCTGATAATATAGAGCAGGTAAAAAAAGATGGAAGTGCAATTACTACCGCTCCCACTGTAGAAACTTTTGTGGTAGTAGATGATGATATGTCGGTGAATGAAGTTCCCAGGAGGTCTGCTTCTAAATTGGCAAAAGCACCACAAAGTTTTATTCTTTCTGAAATACTTTCCATACATCGTCAGGCGCAAAAAGAGGGTGTTTTTAATGCGATTGATTCATGTACATTGATGTATAATTATGGTAAAAAAGTCACGTTGGTGGAAGGTCCTGTGGAAAATATAAAAATTACGACACCTACCGATTATTATGTTTTTCGAGCTATTTTTGAAGCAAGGGAAAACAAACAAGTTTTCGGAGAATAGAAATTAATAAAATAAGCCATTGTATTTATGATAAATTATGAGAACTCAATAGTTCAGGAAGATTTGATGTTTTTGATTTCCTCCGAAGTAGATTTCAAAGAATTGAAAAATACGACTATTCTTGTGACCGGAGCTACCGGGATGTTGGCTTCCTATTGTTGTTTTTTGCTTTTTTATTTGAATGAAACACAAAATTACGGCATAAATATTATCCTTTTGGCACGTAAAGAGGAGAAATTGAAAAAGGTTTACGGCGACCTGTTGAATAAAGCTGAGGTAATCTTGCAGGATGTGTGTATGCCCATAGCTTATGCTGGAAAAATAGATTACATTATTCATGCTGCAGGGGCAGCCAGTCCCTATTTTATTAAAAATGACCCTGTAGGAATTATTCGGGCGAATACGGAAGGAACGAGAAATGTGTTGGAATTATCGAGGAATACACAAAATTGTAAAGTTGTATTTTTATCTACAAGAGAGATTTATGGTGAAGTAGAAGGCGTAGATAAAATTTCAGAAGAGAATATGGGCGTGTTGGATCCCTTGGATGCCCGTTCCTGTTATCCGGAAAGTAAAAGACTGGCAGAAGCTCTATTAAAAGCGTATGCCACACAGTTTACAATATCGTTTAATACGTTGAGAATTGCTCATTCTTATGGTCCAGGAATGCAAATAGATCATGATGGGCGGGTTATGTCTGATTTTATTAAGGACGCAGTAAATCAAAGAGATATTGTGCTAAAGAGTACGGGGGAAATGGAGCGGGCTTTTTGTTACATTTCGGATGCGGTGAGTGCTATTTTTAAAGTGCTTATTCTGGGGGAGAATCGAACTGCTTACAATATAGCGAATGAACTAGAACCGGTTAAAGTGAAAGAACTCGCGGCTAAGATTCTTGTTTTGACGGGAAGTGAAAAAGCAATCGAATTTGATCTCCCTACCGATAAAAGTGGTTATACGACATACAAACGCATTCCGTTGGATACAACCAGAGTGGAAAAATTAGGTTGGAAACCACAGGTCTCTCTTGATATTGGATTGTCTAAAACAATAAATTCATTTCATGAATAAGGAGCATATAGAATTGTCGAAATATAATGAAGAAGGTACAATAATAAGGAAAGCGCAATTACGTTTGCTGGAGATGATGATTGTTTTGGATAAGATATTCAAGAAGCATAAAATCCCATACGTTTTGAGTGGAGGAACCTGCTTGGGTGCAGTACGTCATGGAGGCTTTATTCCATGGGATGATGATGTGGATATTGATATGATGCGGAAAGAATACAAAAAAATTCTTCCTATTCTTGAAAAGGATTTGCCGGATAAGTATGAGATTCAAACCATAGAATCGGATAAAAATTTTTATTTTATTGGCGCCATGCGGATTGTGGACAAACATTCCTATGTACTGAGTGCATCAGGAGATAATGATTCTCGTTTTAGAGGACTATTCATTGATATTCTTCCAGATGAGTCGGTAATCTCTTATAGGTTGAAAAGAAGTGTTGGAAAGCTGTATCGTTCCGGATTTCATATAAGAAAAGGAATGCTGAAGGATTCTTCGTCTGGTCTCAAAAGACTATTGGCTGGTTTGGGTTGGTATCCTTTGTTATTTTTTTTATTTATTCTAAGAAAGATCACGTTTTTTACTTCTAAGGAAAAGATTTCCAACAGTTATGGTGCGTTATATTCACCTCGATTGAAATATTCTGAAATTTTCCCTCCTAAACCTATGTTATTTGAGGGGTATGAATTTTTGGGACCTGCAAAGCCTCATGATTATCTCAAAGGCTTATACGGAGAGAATTATATGCAAATACCGCCCAAGGAAAAATGGCAGATTCATTCAGATAAGATTGAAGTGTATGAGATGGAGGATAAATAAGGTTGTTGACTATAATTCTATTAACTTTGAGGTATGAAGATTGTGATTATTGGAGCCGGCTCTTTTGGAACGGCAATTGCTCAGCAATTAGCAGCTAATACGGATAACGACATAGTACTCCTCTTTAGAGATAAGGAACGAGCTAATATTTTTAAGCAAACAAGAATAAATAAAAAATATTTTCCCAATATACAATTGGCTTCTACTATAAATGGAACTTCTGATTGGAAGGTGATAAGTGATGCGGACATTGTTTTTATAGCCATTCCGGCCAAGAACGTGGAGCAGGTTATAAAAGAGATAAGGCAACATTTGAATCAGAAAACGCTTTTAGTAAATTTAGTCAAAGGAATTTATGAAGAAAATAAGACGATTGTAGATTTTTTGATTGCTGAGCTACAACATGAAAATATTGTTACATTAAAAGGTCCTTCTTTTAGTGTAGAAATGATGAACCGGCAGGCGACTCTTTTAACCTTGGGATTTTCATTGAGAAGTCAGCTAAAATTGATGAAGAAGATAACCGAGGCAACAAATATATTCCTGGACTATACCACCGATATAAGAGGAGTAGAATTACTTAGTGGTCTGAAAAATATTTATGCTATTCTTTTAGGCAGTATAGACGCCCGTTATAATGCGGCAAATACACGGTTTCTGGTAATGACAAGAGCTTTTTCAGAGATTGAGTTGATTTTGGAGTATTTGGGAGGCAGAAAGGATACACTCTCATTGGGATGTGGAATTGGGGATATTAACCTGACAGCATTGACGGATTTAAGTAGGAATAGAACGCTCGGATTGCTGATAGGAAAAGGATTCTATAATCCGTCTTATGAAACCAATTCGGTCGTGTTAGAAGGAGTGAAAACATTAGAAATGATTCATGCGGGTATTCCAACTCATTTGAGAAATAGTCTTCCTTTGTTGGAACGGATGATCTCTTTCTTTATAGAGAAGAATCAGTCTGCCTTAGAGTTAGATTTTGGAGTGTTATTTGAAAAACGATATAAAACAGTCTTAACTTATGGAACGTTTGATTTGCTACATTTCGGACACTTAGAAATATTACGAAGGGCAAAAAATATGGGAGATCGGCTTATTGTAGGCTTATCTACCGATAAATTTAATGAGATAAAAGGAAAAAAATGTAAATTCCCTTATGAAAAACGGAAAATGTTTTTAGAGTCGCTTTCTTATGTTGATTTGGTCATTCCTGAAGATAATTGGGAACAAAAATCACATGATGTATCTGAATATGGTGCTGATATCTTTGTGATGGGAGATGATTGGAAAGGAAAGTTTGATTTTTTGAAAGACGAATGTGAAGTGTTTTATTTAGCTCGAACGAAAGGGGTTTCTACAACTAAATTGAAAAAACTTTTTTCTAAATAAAGTAATCTGAAAATTGAAAAATGTCTGATAATATAGCTGTTATATTAGCCGGCGGGTCAGGGAAAAGAATGGAAACTGAGAAGCCGAAGCAATTTTTAGGAGTAGTCGGGAAAAGTATTTTGGAATATTCCGTGGAAGCCTTTCACAGTCATCCTCAAATAACTGAAATTGCCATTGTAGGGAATGCAACTCATCTTGATCTAATAGAGCGGATGGTTGCAAAAAATGAATGGCCAAAGGTAAAAAAAATATTAACTGGAGGACGAGAACGCTATGAGTCAAGTATGGCAGCTCTTCAGATTTATGAAGGAAGAACTGCAGCAAACTTGATTATTCACGATGCAGTTCGTCCGCTGGTGAATCACAGAATTATATCTGAGAATATCAAAGCGTTAGAAAACTATGGCGCCGTCTATACTGCGATTCCATCTTCTGATACTGTCATTGAGGCAGATTCTGGACGCCAAACCGTTCATGCTATTCCTGATAGAGAGAATATTTGGAGAGCACAAACACCGCAATCTTTTCATTTGGAAGTGATTTGCAAAGCATATAAAGAAGCATTGAAAGATCCGGACTTTGCAGTAACAGATGATTGCGGCGTAGTCAAGAACTATTTACCTGAGGAATCTATATTTATTGTTAAAGGAGATAACAGAAATATAAAAATCACCTTTAAGGAGGATTTGTTTTTGATAGAAAAATATTTACAAGAGTAAAATTAATTTTTAAATCTTATTGTACTGTTTACTCGGTATTAAAACTTGAATGATGGCTGCGAATCTTAGTATTTTAATTATCACTTATAATCGTCCCAAAGATACTTTGGAACTGCTACATTCGTTGAAAAAGCAAACCGATTTTGATGCATATTTAGGAGAAGTATTGTTGTTGAATAATGCTTCTTCTGTATCTTACGCAGAGGTGGCTCGTTTTGTAGAGAAGAATAAAGATTTGAGGATACGTTATTTTGATCATCATGAAAATTTAGGTGTCGCTGGGGGACGAAATTTTCTGATTAAGAGAGCGCAATATCCCATTCTTTTTGTGTTAGATGATGATGTGCTTTTACCAGATAAAGCGTCATTAAAAAAAGCAGCTTCTCTTTTTTCTAAAGATCAGTATGTAAAAGAAAATACGGTAATTATCACTTGTGAAATTTTTTATTATAGCAATGGTGAACGTCAGCAAAATGCCTTCCCGCATAAAAGATATAAAAAGTATAAAGAGAAAGATTGGTTTTTGACCTATTATTTTACCGGAGCTGCGCATCTGATGAAGAAGTCTTTGTTTGAGAGGATCGGAGATTATCCGGAAGATTTTTTTTATGGAATGGAGGAATATGATTTGAGCTATCGAGTGATTAATGCCGGATATAGTTTGGCTTATGATCAGTCTATACGCGTGTTACATAAAGAATCACCGGACGGTCGGGTGACCAATAAAGAAAAACTGGGAATGATGTGGTATAATAAGGCGGTAGTAGCGTGGCGCTATCTTCCTAAGAAATATTTTTATAGTACCATCGGAATGTGGGCTTTACAATACCTGAAAGAGACCAGTGGAGAT
>DATGTY010000364.1:0-4330 GCA_035301605.1 Chitinophagaceae bacterium
CAAAAAAGAGAAAATGTGATTGACATTAGTTTATTGGAATATTTTGTACGAGATGAACTTAACAAGACATCGCCACGAAGAATGGCAGTTCTTGATCCAATTAAAGTAACGATTACAAATTATCCGGAGAAGCAGGTAGAAGAAGTAGAAATAGATAATAATCCGGAAGATCCGGAAGCCGGAAAAAGAAAAGTTCCTTTTTCTAGAGAAGTATGGATTGAAAGAGCAGACTTCATGGAAAATCCTCCTAAAAAATTCTTCCGTCTCGGACCGGATAGAGTGGTTCGATTAAAAGGGGCTTACATCATCAAATGTACAGGATTCAAAAAAGATGAAGCAGGAAACATTGAGGAAATAGAAGCCGCTTATTATCCGGAAAGCCAAAGTCATAATGATACAAGCGGAATCAAAGTAAAAGGAACGATTCATTGGCTTAGTATCCCTCACGCCAAGACTGCAGAAGTAAGATTATATGACCGCCTCTTTAAAGATGAAGCACCTGCAGATTCTGACATAGAAGGAGAAGGACTACAGGAAGCACTTAATCCGGAATCTTTACAGGTACTTCCTAATGCATATATTGAAGAAGACCTGACACATGGAAAACCTGGAGAAGGGTACCAATTTCTTCGTAAAGGTTATTTTAATGTTGATGAAGATTCTACAGCTGAAAACATCGTTTTCAATAGAACCGTTACCCTTAGAGATACCTGGGCTAAAAAGAATAAACAGAAAAAGAACAACCCTCCTAAAAAGAAAAAAAGAAACCATAAGCGTTGATAAATCTTTAATTTCCACAAAGGTATTGTGTCCATTATACAATACCTTTGTGGAAATTTTATAAAAAAAGGATTAACCATGCGCATAGGAATTGTTTGTTATCCCACCTACGGAGGAAGCGGCGTTCTGGCAACAGAGTTAGGAAAAGCTTTAGCAGATAAAGGACATCAGGTTCATTTTATCACCTATCAACAGCCGGTAAGGCTGGATCAGTTTCGTTCCAATATATTTTATCATGAAGTGCAAGTACCCACTTATCCTCTTTTCGATTATCCACCTTATGAATCCGCATTATCCAGCACTTTAGTAGATGTGGCGCTCAATAACGAATTGGATCTACTGCATGTTCATTATGCTATTCCGCATGCCTCTACCGCCTTTATGGCAAAAAAAATTTTAGAAAAAAGAGGAAAACACCTGCCGGTCATCACTACGCTCCATGGAACGGATATTACCCTGGTAGGAAAAGACAAAACTTATGCTCCCATTGTTTCCTTCTCTATCAATGAATCAGATAAGATTACTGCTGTTTCAAAAAATTTAAAACAAGAGACCCTAAAACATTTTAGAATTGAGAAAGAGATTGATGTAGTTTATAACTTTATAGATACCAAAAGGTTTAAACCACATGACCATACCACGCCATGTGGCAATACTCTTGCACCCAATGGCGAAAAAATAGTATTACATGTCTCTAATTTCCGTCCGGTAAAGCGTCCGTTGGATGTAGTACATATCTTTAAAAAAATAAATGATGCTTTACCTTCTAAACTTGTACTTATCGGTGATGGCCCCGAGCGACCAAAAGTGGAGAACCTTTGTAGAGAATATGGTATTTGTAATGACATTCACTTCTTAGGAAAACAAGAAAAATTGGAAGCACTTATGAGCTGTACCGATTTATTCTTGTTACCCTCTCAATATGAGAGTTTTGGGCTAGCTGCTCTTGAAGCTATGGCCAGTGAAGTGCCTGTTATATCTTCAAGAGTCGGAGGATTACCGGAAGTAAATATTCATGGAAAAACCGGCTTTCTGAGTCCGGTAGGCGATATTGACGATATGGCGAAGCATGCTATTTACATCCTGTCTGATGAAGACAGGTTGAATAAATTCAGACATCAGGCTTACATTCATGCTCAAAATTTTGACATTCACCATATCATACCACAATACGAGAAATTATATAAGGAAGTACTCCAAAACCAACAAGCAGAACTGCTACCAGAATAATCTGTTGAGGTTAAGATCTTTTAAGACCCCAAAAGCGAGTTAGAAAATTATATTCTAACCCGCTTTTTTATTAATTACCGGCTAACCATATTAATGGATTGACTGGACTTTTACCTTTATAAACTTTAAAGTCCAATTTTGTTTCTCCATTAGCCGGATTGGTATATGCCAATCCAATAGGTTGCCCTGTTCCTATATTATCACCACCACTTACTGTTGCAGCAGCCAAATTTGCATAAACCGTAAAATATTCTCCGTGTCTGACAATGACCAGCCATCTTTCAGATATTCGTCTAACAGCAACTACCTCACCTTTAAAGACTGATCGAACGGTAGCGCCTGCATTTGTCTGCAAAATAACCCCATCATTATCCACCGTTATATTTGATAAGACCGCATGTTGATGAACCCCAAACAATCCGGATACTATAGCATGAGATACCGGCCATGGCAGTTTTCCTTTATTTGCGGCAAAACTAGCAGATAAAGCCTTTGCTTCAGGGGTGGTATTTAAAATACTTTTCGACCCCGATCCCCCTGATTCACCTGCAGCCAGATAAGCACTATCTGCAGAGGCTTCCTCCCCCTTATTTCCTTTCTCTGACTCTCTGGATTCAGCTCTTTTCCTTGCTTCCGCAATAGCTTTTCTTCGCGCTTCTTCTGCAGCTTTTCGTCTCGCAATCTCAATCTGTTTTCTGATAACCGCTACAATCTTTCGACTCAATGCTCTGGCCTCCTGTTTCTTGGCATCAATCTTACCTTCCAAATCCTGTTCATTCACTTTAAGCGTCTTTATTATAGAATCTTTGACACCCTTTTCCTGTATAAATTGTACTTTTTGCTGCTTCGCAGAAGCCAGGGAGGCGCTTCGCTTCGTCTTCATCTCCTTCAACTCCTCCAGTTTATCCTTCATTTCCTGCTCAATCCTTTTAATTCGCTCCGCTTCATGATCTCTATATTGGCGGTATTGCCGCAGATATTGAAACCTTTTAAGTGCATCATTAAAACTATTGGCGGAAAGAATAAAGAAAAGTGTATTATAGTTATTTCGATTTTTATATTCGTAAACCACCATCTTCGCATATTCTGACCTCAACGTATCTAACTCTTTTTGAACACGCGCTATGTTTTTTCCCGCTTTCTGAATATTTTGATTAATAAGGGAAATCTCAGAATTTAAATTCTTAATAAGCTTGTTACGCAGCTCCAGTTTGTTCTGTATAACACGTAACTCCGTGGCTTTCTCATGCCGGGAAGAACGAACTTGGTTCAGGCCTTTGCTTACTCTCTTTATTTCTTTTTGTAACTGCCCACGTTGTTTTTCCAATGATTCCCTTTTCTGAGAAATATCCTGTGCGCCCGCCGTCACAAAAAGGGAAGCCAGCACCAAAAGATGAAGGATAAAACTTGTATATCTAATATTCCGGATTCTCATAAATTTCTGCAAAAATAACTATTTACATCCTGATGCTAAAAAATGAGCTACAAAGAAAAGAATAAATCCTTGCATTTTAGCTCTTTGTTTTATTTAAGAAAAAGGAAAGGTCACCGGCACATTAAATTTGACCTTATCAAATGAAAGATGAACCTTTATTTTCTTTTTATCTTCTACAACAATATTTCTTTTCAGAGAGACCTGCCCTACTTTAAATTTTTTATAGTCCTCAAAATCCTGCTCCGCATATTTATCTCCATTGGTCTCTTTATAATGGCTTTTTTTCAAAAGAAAGCCTTTTTTCGTCCATTCAAAAGAGCGTTGAACCAACTTTCCGGGAAAACGTGCACGAATTGTAGTGCTATCAATCTCTATATTTTTATTTTTCTCCAATGTCAGCTTTGGATTTCCCATAATAAGTGATTGAACCGCCGAAAATGCAAATGGGACATGCAAGATGTCCGCAAAGTCTTCTGAGCCACGAACAATCGTTCGTCCCTTTATATTATTTCGTATTTTTATACTATCTGGCGTAATGAATACCCGCAGCATTTCTATCCCTAAAAAAGGACGAACAGACAACCATATCGCACTATCCTTTTTCATCCGAAGATAGGTCGTTACGTTATTAAATTCCTTTTCATCCGATTTAAAATCTATTTGAAGACGGGCAGATAACGTATGATAGGCAATCTGTCTATGCGCTATGGCCCAAGCTACTTTTTCAGGAGACCAATTCATATCTTCAAAGGAATATTCCTTTTCGCTATTCGTCGCTTTTTGGGAAGTATGACAACTACTTAATATAAATAAACCCAGACAAAGTAATGGAAGAAGAATAGGTGGTATTATTTTCATATAGTCAATTTATATTTTGGTCGGAAC
>DATGTY010000365.1:0-3894 GCA_035301605.1 Chitinophagaceae bacterium
GGCAGTCGATATGGGAGAAAGCTTCGTCATGTAAATCAGGTAGCTTTTTTTCAACTCCTTTGCTTTTTTTTGTCTGTAATTTTTTCAGGAGTTTTTTATTTGACTTTTTGGCTTTCTTTGCTTTCTCTTTCCAGCCATTTAATTGTTTATCCATATTCTTCCATTATTCTTCTTGCTTGTTGAATATATCCGCCACCAAAGAGAACACTATGCACCAATAATGGATATAATTGACAGATGGGTATTCGCTTCTGCCAATCGGGAGAAAGTGGAAAGAAGTCATTATAGTACCAATAGAATTTTCGGTCAAAACCACCAAAGAGTCTGGTCATGGCTAAGTCTATTTCTCTATGTCCGTAATAAACAGCCGGGTCGAATAAATAAGGATTTCCGGAAGGTCCACAAATAAAATTACCGCCCCAGAGGTCGCCATGGAGTAGCGAAGGTGCTTCTTTTGGAAAAATGTTAGGAATTTCTTTATAGAGGTGCTGTGTTTTATCAATATAATCTTTCTGCAGAATCTTCTGATCGATACATTTTTTTATTAAAGGTTGAATTCTTTGAGAAATAAAAAAATCAGACCAAGTATCCGAGGGGGTATTTTGTTGGGGTAATGGACCGATAAAATTATCTTCTTTAAGCCCGAAAAAGTCATTAGAATTGCGGTGTAAATTGGCTATCCCCTGAGCGAAATCTTTCCAAAAGAGCTTGCTGACCGGACTTTTTTCAATGAATTCCAGTAATAAGTAATCATGATCATTGATTTTCCCGAATGCAATAGGCTGAGCTATAGAGATGGACTTGGCACGGGTCAATAATTGCAGCCCATTAAATTCTGTCTTAAACAAGGCTGCGGGATTATTTTTAGAAGTTTTAAGAAAGTAATTTTTAGTATCTGTTGTTAATTTCCACGCCAGATGACTATCGCCTCCCGTTATCGGGTGTGTCTCCCGTATTCGCAGGGTGTTACCGCTATGTTTCTCTAATTCCTCTTCTATTTTATTTTGTAATAAAGGATCTAAAGGCATAAATCAATTGTCTTAAAGTCTAATTTTACCGTGAAATATCAGGAATAATACCGTAAATTTCACCGGTATAAATAAATTTAATCGACACCTCATTGGGCATAAATAATACAATAGGATGAAGATTCAACCAAGATTTAAGGCGAAGATACTATATATTCTGGGGGCATTCATAGGCATTGTCGGGTTACAATATATTTTTTTACATTTTGTAACATTTAGGGATTTTTATTTGTTCGATTTTTATCCTGCTTTTTCAGGCTTTCTGCGTATGGTGCTGGGCTGGTTCCCATTCAGTATAGGAGATGTGCTCTATGTGCTTGTAGGGGTTGGATTACTTTTGGGGATAATTTCTCTGGCAAAGCATGTTTTCAATATAAAAAATGCGAAACGAGAAATGATAGACCTTCTTCTTCGTTTTATTGCTGGCATCTTGACTGTTTATTTGGTTTTCCTATTATTCTGGGGATTGAATTATCGCTATAATCGGTTGGCGGCTACTTTTCATATTTCCATGCAGGGCGATTATTCTGTTTCTGAAATAAAACAACTGTGTGATACCTTGGTTCATAATCTGAATAATCTGCATTATAGGGTAGTCGGTAATGACAGCTTAGCTGTTGTGACGCAGGTTGATTTCCTTACTTTGAAGAAAGAAGCCGTTGATGATTATAATAAATTAAGCAGGATAAGACCATCGCTTGCTTATGAGAAAGAAAGTGTTAAGCCTTCGATGTTTGGTCAACTCATGAACTATTCAGGGGTAACCGGATATTATAATCCTTTTACGGGAGAGGCACAAGTGAATACAACGCCGCCTACGGTCTCAATTCCTTTTACTACCTGTCATGAAATAGCACATCAGCTAGGCTTTGCTGCGGAACAAGCGGCCAATTTTGTAGGTTATTATGTGGCTTCAAATTCCAGGCATTTGTTGTTTCAATATTCAGCAAAATTTTCTCTTTTTTTGTATGCTATTAATGTAATGGGACGCTTTGATAGAAAATATGCAGATTCTTTATGGAAACGAGGTCTGATGCCGGGCGTAAGAAAAGATTATCAGAAATATTTTATGTTTTTCAGACCTTTTGAGTCAGGGTTTCACGAGCTTAGTAATCAGATGTATGATCAATTTTTGAAAGCCAATGAGCAAAAGAAAGGTATCAAAAGCTATAGAGGAGTTGTGGCTTTGGTCTTGAGTTATAAAAAAGAATATGGCGTGTTTCCTTAAAAGATAGGACTTTTTTTTAGGAAATTATGCTTAAATAACGGTCTGTATGTTCCTTTCTAGGATGAGGAGTCCTTTACTTTTTTGTTTTTTTGTGTAATAAGTTTAATGATGACCGGAACGGTGGTGACAAGTACCATGATAACAACAATGAGCGTAAGATGTTTTTCCAGTCCCGGAATATTTTCTCCTAAATAATATCCACTAAGGGTCATAACAAAAACCCAAGTCAGACAGCCTATAATATTGAAGAAAACGAATTTTTTAAAATCCATTTTGACAATTCCGGCAACGATTGGGGCAAATGTTCGAATAATGGGAAGAAAACGAGCAAAAAAGATGGCGCCGCCTCCATATTTCTTGTAAAATTCATGTGCAGCTATCAGATGCTTTTTCTTAAAAAGAAAACTATCTTCTTTTTTAAATAAGACCGGCCCCGATTTTTTCCCAAACCAAAAACCGACGAAATCTCCTAATATGCCGGCTATAGAAATTAAAATAGCGACTTCCCATATATTCATGCCGGAGATGTGGGTGTGAATAGAAATTGTCATACCCGTGACGAAAAGTAGAGAGTCGCCCGGCAGAAAGAATCCAAAGAATAAACCTGTCTCTGCAAAGACAATAAGCAGAAGCAGCCATAGTCCTCCATGATTTAAAATCCATTGCGGGTTAATAAGATGTTCGATAAAATCCGGCATGGAAGGATTAGTAATTTTAAATGAGGAAGTTGTTAATGGTTCTTATAAAATTAGAATTATTGCAAATATCGTTAAAAGCAGTAGGAAACGCTTCTTTTTTATTCGATTTAATATTTATATAACATAAAAAAGAGAGGGAATTTTTGATTTTAAATATTAGCTGTTATATTTGAAACTTCATTTTGTAACCCGGAACAAAAAATATTCGTATTCCTCATAGAAGGATAAAAGTTGGGTAGAATGATTAATAATAGGAAAGAGGCTAATCAAATTGTAACTATTCAGGAGCTCCTTTTATTTTTATAATTTCTACTATATGAACGCTATAAGGTAATACGAATAAGATATTTCTCTTTTAAATTAAGAGAAGAATGTACACCGGAACAAATAGAATGCCTGAAGCTGAATAGTTACGCCTGATGTAAATAATGGTTTTGATAGGAATACACTTATTAAGTTGAAAATACATTTTTTCTGCTTTAGGATATTATAATATTCATAGTGCGAAAAGAGAAGATATATGGTGTATTTCATCAAGACCTGAATTATTAATAAAGCAAAAGACGTAAGTATGAAGATTTTAAGCTATCTATCTAAATTATTTGTAATCTCTTTAATTGCGATTCCAGCCTATGGACAATCGGGAGATTTTACTGCTACTTTGGATCTGAGAAACCCTTCCGGTGCTATTGATGATATTATTGGCGAAGTGGAATTGCATGGTGGCGAAGGTCCTTTTATCTATATCTGGAATCAACAGGATGTAACAATTTATGAGGATAGTGTGGGAGGTCTTCCTGAAGGGAAGTTAGTTTCTGTAAAAGTGATTGACGCTGAAGGGGATACCGCCTATGCTGAAAATCAGCTGAGAGTGAATAGCTTTTCTGAGCGTGTAAATCGATATGCTAAGCCGGCGGTGAATGCATTGCAAACTGTTTTG
>DATGTY010000366.1:0-3262 GCA_035301605.1 Chitinophagaceae bacterium
TGAGGGAACATTTCCATGTAGGCTTTCCAACGCAAACCCTTCCAGATATTGGTCGCCGGATTAATGGTATTATCATACACATATTCCAGACGAGAAACGCCATATTTTTGACTGATTGGGTCTGCAATAAGTGAAGATGGATCGGATGCAAAAGCAGTTACTTCATCATGCCGATAGCCCAAGGTTAATCTTAAACTACGTACCACATCAAGCGGATATTTCAGCTGTATTTGAAATAAATTTGTCCTTCTCTTCCCACCATACTGCCTACCTATAACAACCTGGTTTGCTTTTCGATAATACAAAGCTTTAAAATCAATATAATGACGAAGATTGCTAAAGGCAAAATAATATTCACTTCCATTGAAATTAGAAGGAACTCTAAAGCCACCGGTAAATTTAATATCTTCCATTAAATCACTCACTCCCACTTGAATTAAACCATTGAAAGGTTGTTGTAAATAAATGGGACCTCCACCGGTCAAGGGTTGGTATCTGCTGATTAGTACAGAATTATCAATCTGTGCGATTAAATAATCTGTAGAAAATTTCAGATGATAGGGAAACAGCTTAGCATTCTCCAGTACATCTTTATCTTCATTCTCCTTTCGCAATTTCTGCATCCGAATAATACTACTATCCGGAGGTTGGTAACCAAATTCGCTTTGAAAAAAACTTTCCGGCTTCACAGTAGAGTCCGGAGTTATCTTTTGATAATACTTAGGCACCCCGTTTTCTTTCTGTTCCAGACGAGTTTGATATTCTCTAAAGGAGGTAGGTGGTGTCTTTATATCTTTCCGGTCTAATGCTTTCTTATTTACATTCAATTCATAAGAGCGAACCCAATTCCCTCTCTTCACTGTTTCAGAGACAATCTGTTTTTGACCTGCGCTATAAGATTCGGTAATACCGTCGGCATAATTTGTAATAGGAAAAATCCGCTGTGTAGAATCCAGCCGCACGGCATAGGTTGTCATCGAATCGGCCTGTTCTAATCCATGTGCGGTCAAAACAGAATCCAAGGTCTCCTCTGAAGGGCTACGCAAACTTTCATTACCAATAAAGTAGGTTGTATCCATGCCATTGCTGACTGACTTAAAGGAAGCGACATACCTGTTTTTAATTCCATTCTGATCTCCCACAAAAGTAAAATACTCCGGATCATATTTGGTAGGTTTTCTTGCATTCCCCTTTTTCAAATCAGTTAATTGTGAGATAGTCACATCCTCCGGGCTTCGCCAGTTTCCTAAGATAAATACATTATAGCGATGTGGGGTGATAATAGAATCCTGGTATCCGGCATTTTCAGAAGGGCGATTAGAAGAAAAAATAATACCTGATTTCTTAGCAAAGCCAACAAAAGAAGCATCTATATCATCATAAACATCATCGGTTAATTTATTCTTCTTAGAGGAACCTACTTCATAAGTATAAATATCAGACTGCCCATCTACTGTTGCAGAAAGCAAAATGCTATTATACTGAGAAGGCAAATATTCAAAACTCTGAATCATCTGAAATTCTTCCGGTAAAACGATTTCCTTTTTCACCTTCGTAAAAATATCATAGGTCAACAATCTCAACTCCCCTCTTTTGGGATAAATAATGCCAAGTTGTGAACCTTTAGGATTCCATGCAATCAATGGATAATCAGGACTTAGTTTGCTTTTCCGCTGCCGCACCCCATTTCTCAAAACGATGGTAGGATTGAAATATCCTTCAAAGAGCTGAACCTGATACTTTCCATCTTTGAATTGTGTCAGGGCATAATATCTGTTCTTCGGATTTGGATGAATGTTATAATGTACTGCATCTATATTCAGCTTTGAGGTGGCTACTCTTCCTTTCGTCACTTGTCGTCTGCCTCGATTATCTTTATGATAACGTCTGAAATTATACGTTATAAAATCTTGCATAACCTCTTTATACTTTTTTCCCAATACATGTTTAAAAGCTTTTCTCATGCTCCGATCCACCCGGGAAATATAGACAAGATAAGAAGGCGTTTCCATCCGATACTGATCGGATATAAAATACCAAAAAGCATGTCCGGCTAAAGTAGGATAATCCAGCGCTAACTGTCCAAAAGTATTATAGCGTCCGGTTTTCATCAGTTGCTTTAGCCTATTATCTAAATCCGTATTCCAATGTTGAGCTAAAAAAGCCACATAACCATCGGTAAACCAATCCGGTAAGTTTAATGACATAGAATTTTTAGCAAAATCTCCAAAAGATCGTCCAAATAAGAGATTATTCACAATAACCTTTGCTATTCCTTCTCGAATCTGCACCTTCAGTTTATTATGATTCCCATCAAAATAAACAATCATTTTATTTCCTACAAGCTTCGTAACGCCGCCTGTATTTTGCCAATCCAGATCAATCCCAATATTAGATTGTTTCATATCCTGATAGCTGTTATAAACTATAATGTTTATTTTATCGCGAACAGAATATCCCATCACATGCTCCAAATCGCTTAATTCAGTCTCTGCTGTTCGGGCAACATACGTCCCCAGCTTATCCCCATTCTGACTAAAATAGGTGCAAAAATGATCCGTTTTAAGATACTGCCAGTCAAATAACTTAAACTGCAGCCTGTTTTTCCCAAACTTCACCGTATTGGTCTGTGCTTTCCCATGGAATGTCATTCCACAAAGCCCAATCAACAGAAAAAATGTAAAAAATTTATGAGACATAAAACTTTAGTAAGGTTATTCGTGTAATTTTGATGAATTAAAGGTACAAAATAAACATTATTATGCTCGAAATTAAATCTTTTACATTTAATCCTTTCCAAGAAAACACTTATATCCTTCATAATGAGCAAAAAAGAGCGCTTATTATAGATCCTGGTGCGTATTTTAAAGAAGAAAAAAATGCTTTATTGGCCTACATTACAGAAAAAGAGCTAGTACCTTTACGACTTCTCAATACACATTGTCATCTCGACCATGTCTTTAGTAATAAACTTGTTGCAGAAAAATATAACCTCTTGCCAGAAATAAATAAAGCCGAGTCCGATATTTTAGCATCCGCTGTATCCTATGGACTAAAATATGAACTATCTTTTGAAGCATCTCCCGCTCCAAAAAAATTTCTGAATGAAAAAGATACAATAAAACTAGGAGAAGATTCCTTATCTATTTTTTTAGCACCGGGTCACTCTCCAGGCAGCATTTGCTTCTATTGTGAGAAACAAAATTTTCTCATTGGCGGAGATGTGCTTTTTAGAGAGAGTATCGGAAGAACAGATCTTCCT
>DATGTY010000367.1:0-3183 GCA_035301605.1 Chitinophagaceae bacterium
TTATCGCAGACTTTAATGCTGCGGAAGGGATGATTCGTGGCTTCATAAAAATGATTCATGGGAAAAAGCCTCTTTTTGCCCCTAGTTGGCGTATGGTTATTTGTATTCCTTCCAGCATAACAGAAGTAGAAAAAAGAGCTGTTCGTGATTCGGCAGAACAAGCAGGTGCGAAAGAAGTTTATCTTATCCATGAGCCTATGGCAGCCGCTTTGGGTATTGGTATTGATGTGGAAGAGCCGGTCGGGAATATGATTATTGATATAGGCGGAGGAACAACCGGAATTTCCGTCATTGCTTTAGGTGGAATCGTGGGAGATCAGTCTATTCGTGTGGCAGGTGATGAATTTACGGCTGATGTTATGGAGGCATTAAGACGTTATCACAGCTTGCTAATAGGAGAGCGTACGGCAGAACAAATAAAAATTCAAATAGGATCTGCTTTAAAGGAATTGGATGAACCTCCGGAGGACATTCCTGTGAATGGTAGGGATTTGGTAACAGGTATCCCTAAGCAGATTATGGTTTCTTATCAGGAAGTTGCCGAAGCCATAGATCGTTCTATTTTTAAAATTGAGGAAGCGATATTAAAAGCATTGGAGACGACGCCCCCTGAGTTGGCTTCTGATATTTATCGTAGAGGTTTGTATCTTACAGGGGGAGGCGCTTTGTTGAGAGGATTAGATAAAAGACTTTCTCAAAAAATAAAGTTGCCCGTGCATGTTGCAGACGACCCGCTGAGAGCGGTAGTCAGGGGAACCGGTATTGCATTAGAACATATTGGAGACTATCCTTTCTTAATGCAATAACTTCTCTTTTACAGAGAATCCAAAATAATTGGTTATTTTAGCACTAAACAGTATTTTTTCTTGTGCAGAATCTCATTACTTTCTTAAGACGATATTTTAATTTTTTCTTACTTATCGTTTTGGAGATAATTTGTCTTTCGTTAGTATTTAATAGCCGGGAGTATCAACAAACAGTATGGCTACATTCGGCTAATAAATTGACTGGGAAGTTATTCCAAAAAGTGAATGGGATTAGCCAGTATATTGATCTTAAGTCGGTAAATAAACATCTAAATGAGCAAAATACAGCCTTGCTTAATCAGCTGCCTGCTGCATTTTCTTTTCCTGACACTACTTCAGGAGTAAAGGTTGATTCTCTAGGACAAAGACAGTTTTTATATTTTGGAGCCAGGGTGGTGAATAATTCTGTTTCTCAGTTATATAACTATCTTACCATTCACAGAGGTCGAAATCAAGAGATAGAGGTAGGCATGGGAGTAATAGGTGCTCATGGTATCGTGGGGGTTGTGCGGAATGTAAGTGATAATTATGCGGTGGTAATGACCCTACTGAATAGGAAAGCGAGAGTAAGTGCATTGTTGCCACGAAGTGGAAATTTTGGATCTGTGGTATGGCAGAATACGCCTCCGGATCCACATTATGGACAACTTCTTGATATCCCTTCTAATATCCCAGTCCGTAAGGGCGATTCTGTTTTAACCAGTGGTTATTCTGCAATTTTTCCCAGAGGTTTGGTTATTGGGCAGGTGTCTGACGTACAACCTGCAGAAGGAGGGAGTTTTTATCAAATTGATTTGAAATTTGCTGCAGATTTTCAGTCCTTACAATATGTTTATGTAATAAAAAATTTGAATGCTGAAGAGCAGCGTGAGGTAGAGAAAAAGGTAGAACATGAGTGAGCCGTTAAAAAATATATTACGATTTGTATTGCTAATACTTTTACAAGTTTTTGTACTCAATAATGTGCTTGTACAAGGATTAGTTACCCCCTCTTTGTACTTATTGTTTATTTTACTTTTACCTAAAACACTCCCTAAATGGATTGTTATGATACTTGGACTTCTATTAGGTCTGAGTATAGATATTTTTATGAATACCGGAGGAATGCATGCTGCAGCTTGTGTTTTTATTGCTTTTATAAGGCCGGAAGTTTTATCTCTATTTATTTCGGAAAAAGGGATGGAGTCTTCCTTAATTACACCATCTGTAAAAGTGATGGGATGGGGCTCCTTTTTGGTTTATTCAACTATACTCACTTTTATTCATCATGTGATATATTATTGTTTGCAGATTTTTAGTTTTAACGATATTTTCTATCTTGCCATAAAAATCCTCTCTTCTACAGTGATAACGTTGCTAATGATTATTATTTTTGAATTGTTATTTGCGCCTCATCGAGAGAAAAGCCCGGCTTAAAGTTTTGTTGGAAAATATTTAGGTCGTAGGTTTGTCCTTATTCTTTTACTTCCTTTTCAGTATAGATGAATACACAAAGCCATTTTAGAAGAAACGTCTTGTTGATTATCACTTTTGTGCTTCTAAGTGTTTTGGTTGTTAGGTTATTCTATATTCAGGTATTGGATGATCGCTATGCGAAGTTAGCAGACCAGCAGGCTATAAGGGAAATAACGGTTTATCCTAATCGGGGGAGAATTTTGGATAGAAATGGGAATATTTTAGTGAATAACCGTGCTACTTATGATCTCATGGTTACGCCCTATAAAGTCAAAAATGTCGATACTGCCTTTTTCTGTCAATTATTGAATATTGATTCTAATTATTTTAAACAAAGAATTAGAAGGGCGATTAATAGAAATGGTCCTGCGCGAGCCACTATTTTTCTTCCTATGCTGAATGAAAAAGATTACGGAAGAATTCAGGAAAATATAAAAATGTTTCCGGGCTTTGAACTTGTTAGAAGACCTTCCCGATATTACCCTTACGATTGTGGTGCTCACATTTTTGGTTATGTGCGAGAGGTGGATTCCGGAATGATAAAACGCAGCAATGGCTTTTACCATTCCGGAGATATGGCTGGCGCTACCGGGTTAGAAAGAACGTATGAAGCTGTTTTAAGAGGGAAAAGAGGGCTGCGGTATGTCGTACACAATGTGTATAACCGTGCCGTAGGATCTTATGCTGATGGTAAATATGATAAGGCTCCTGTAGCCGGAAAAGATTTGAAATTAGCGTTGGATGCACAATTACAATTATTAGGGAAAAAGCTATTAAAAGACAAGATTGGAAGTATTGTAGCTTTAGATCCACAAACGGGAGGCGTTTTGGCAATGGTAAGTGCTCCTAGTTATGCCCCCTGGGAATTGAGCGGGCCGGATATGGGAAATAACTATATGAGATTACTGTATAATCCGGCTAA
>DATGTY010000368.1:0-5526 GCA_035301605.1 Chitinophagaceae bacterium
CAACCTTTACGCGACTAATGTCAGCTTTGGCTTGCTGTATATAGCCTTGTTTTTTCTCTTCCGCCCATTTTTGAACACCACATTCCCCATAAAGAGTCAACATTCCTGAAATCTTTTCTTTGGGATTTTGTTCCTCTAACAAGGAAAGAATTGTGTTTTTTTGTTGTTCATTCCCCAGCTCGAAAGCTTTTATGAGTAAAAAGGTTTTTTTATTGGCCAGGATATCACCGCCAATCTGTTTTCCGAATTTTTCAGTATTACCAAAAGCATCCAAATAATCATCTTGAATTTGGAATGCAAGTCCGACATTTTTTCCAAAAGAATAGATATGCGTTAAGCTTTCTTCATCTGCGCCTCCGATTAATGCACCTATCTGTAAACTGGCAGCAAGTAAAACGGAGGTTTTTAAGCTAATCATATGTAGGTAGTCGGCCATTTTCAGATCTTCTAAGTCCAAATCTTCTAAGTCCAAATCTAATTGTTGCCCCTCACAAACTTCTCTTGCGGTTTGGGTAAAAATATCAAAAAGACGGTCTTTTTGATTTGTATGCACTTTATTCAATTCATCATAAGCCTGAACCAACATGACATCTCCCGATAATATGGCCACGGAAGAACCATATTTTTTATGAACAGTAGATTTCCCTCGTCGGAGCGGTGCTTCATCCATGATATCATCATGAACAAGCGTAAAGTTATGAAATACCTCAAGTGCTTTAGCAGCATGAAAAACCTGCGCAGTAATTGGTCGAAATAAATCATGCCCCATCAGACATAAAACAGGCCGGATTCGCTTTCCTCCCAATTGAAGAATATAATTAGCCGGTTGATACAGATTTTTCGGTTCCTTGGGAAAAACAGGCTCTTCTATTTTATGATTAAATTCATCTATTAACTCATCCAATGATTTCATGCTTCCAAAATTACAATCTCTAATTATTACACAATTTATTTATCATGCGTCATAAAAATCTATTTCATTCATTACTCAACCAGAACATAATCCAATTGTCTTTTCTCCAGATTAGCAGCCGCCACTCTAATTTTTACGGTATCTCCCATTCTAAATTTTTTCCCACTATGGATTCCTTTTAAAGCATATTCTGCATCTTCAAAAACAAATTCGTCCATATCCTCTAAATCCATCACAGAAATTAATCCTTCACACTTAGTTTTTATCGTTTCTGCCCAAAATCCGAAACTTGCCACTCCACTAATGATAGCATCAAACTCTTCTCCCAGATAATCAGACATGTACTCTACCTGTTTATATTTCTGTGCCGTTCGCTCTGCCGATAATGCTTTTCGTTCCTGTTCAGAACAATGCTGACATTGTTTCTCAATTTCTCCTTCCTTCACTTTTAACTTTTTACCCGAAAGACAATCGGCTATTAACCGATGGACCATAATATCCGGATATCTTCTGATGGGAGATGTAAAATGGCAGTATTTTTCAAATGCCAGACCATAATGACCGATATTGTCAGTAGTATAAACCGCTTTAGACATGGTTCTTATTCCCAATTGCTCGAGTAATATTTGTTCAGGTTTACCTGTTACTTTCTCTAAGAGTTGATTAAAGGATTTTCTGATTGTTTCAGGAGAGGAAATATCAAAATGATATCCTATTTTTGTTGCTAAAGCCACGTACTTTTTAAGTTTTTCTTCATCCGGAGTATCATGAATTCGATAAGGAAAGGGGAGCTTTTGATTATTTATCTGAATAGAATCAGCATAAGCAGCCACTGTCTTGTTAGCCAGCAACATAAATTCTTCAATCAACTGATTTGCTTCTTTACTCTCTTTCAGAACAATGCCAACAGGTTTTCCTTGCTGATCTAATTTAAAACGCACTTCCTGAGAACTAAAATTAATGGCTCCTTTTTTAAAACGTTTTTCTCTTAATTTTCGAGCAATTTTATTCAGATTTCTGACTTCATTATCAAAATCTCCTTGTTCTCCTTCAATATATTGTTGTGCTTCATCGTAAGTAAACCTTCTGTCAGAATGTGTTACGGTCCTTCCAATCCAGGTATCTTTAACTTTACCGGAAGCAGTAAGGTCAAAAAGAACAGAAAAGGTCATTTTATCTTCATCCGGTCTGAGAGAACATAATTCATTGGATATTTTCTCCGGCAACATAGGCAATACTCTATCTGTCAGATACACCGAAGTAGCTCTTTTATAAGCCTCTTTATCCAATGTGGTCTCAGGTTGTACATAATGACTTACGTCAGCTATATGAATGCCTACACGAAAGAGGTCTTTATTCAGTTTTTCATAAGAAATGGCATCATCAAAGTCTTTAGCATCTGCCGGATCAATAGTGAGCGTGAATACATTACGAAGATCTCTTCTTCCTCTTATTTGTTTCTTTGAAAAATCTTCTTTCAACTCTGCAGTTTCATCCAAAACATCTTTTGGAAAATCCAAAGGGAAGCCATTTTCGATGAGTATTTCCTTCATTGCCATATCATTCTCATCTTCCTTATCCAATACAGATGTTACCTGACCGGTAGGCTTTTTTCCTTTTTTGCCCCAGCTCAATATTTTCACGACAGCTTTATCTCCTTTTTGGGCACCATTCAAATCTTTACCGTCAATATAAACATCCGGTAATTTATCATTTCTGGTGACCAGGAAGCCAAATCCGTCGCTCATTTCTATCTCCCCAACGAAAGTTCTTGTTTTTCGTTTTACAATCCTTTTTACTTTTCCTTCTTTTCGTCCATTTTGCTTCACTTTAGTCAATTCAACTTTCACCTCATCCCCATGGATGGCGGTATTTAAGCTATCGGGGCGGACTTTAATATCCTGATCTAAATCATCTACGATAACATACCCTATACCGGAGCGATTTACATCCAGTTTTCCAACATAAAAAATACCTGCAAATTTATTATTTGCTTTCTTTTTATTATTTGATCTTTCTTTTCTCTTTTTCTTAGCCATATCAATACTTTAAGTAGTAAATTGTTGTGCCATGGCATCACTCATGTAATCCATAATATATTGATCAAAGTAGGGATTTTCATTGAATAAAAAATAGATATTCAATGAAACTACGAAAAGAGGAAGCTGTATTTTTTCTATTTGCTTTCTAAACAAATCTAATCTTGCGGCATCCTTTTCCGTCGTTAAAATGATTTTATATTTTGATTTTAATTGTGCAATGGCATCTTCCATCTGATACAATTCATTTTCTGTATAAAAATGATGATCAGGGAATCTTAATAATTTAATTTCATTCACCCGGGACTTCAATCTTTCAACCAATGGTGTAGGGTTGGCAATTCCACATGCCACCACCACCCCGGTATCCGGTAAAAGCGTCTCGGTTTCATTCGTTAGAAAATGATAAACACGTCCATATCTAATCGCCGAAAAGAATATCTTTTGATGAGGTAATGGACGTATTTCATTAATAATTTTTTGTTTTTTTTCTGTTGTTAAATCAGCAGGGCATTTAGATACAATAATACAATCTGCACGTTTATATCCGGCTCTGCTTTCCCTAAGTCGCCCAAAAGGAACAATATGATCTCGAGTAAATAGACGGTTATATTCAGTGACCATAATATTTATTCCCGGCTTGATGGAACGATGTTGAAATGCATCATCCAAAATAACAACCTCTGTTTCGGGCGCATCTTGCAACAATTGAGGCAAAGCCAATGCCCTTTCTTCGCCAACACTTACAGAGATATCAGGAAATTTCTGTAGAAATTGCTTAGGCTCATCCCCAATGGTTAAAGCCGTTGCATTTTCATCTGCATATAAATAGCCTTTTGTTTTTCTATTGTAGCCCCGACTTAAAGTGGCTACATAAAATTCATACATCAATAGATGAATCAAATATTCTACATGTGGCGTTTTACCGGTTCCACCAACGGATAAGTTCCCAACAGCAATAGTAGGAATATCAAATTCAATCTCAGAAAGGATGCCTTTATCATAGAACCGATTTCGTAACCAGGTAATCAATCCATATAAAAGAGAAAGAGGATAAAGCAACAACTTAAAGAAGCGCCCTACATTTTTAGATAATACACTCATAACCCCATTCTATTTTTATCCATCACATATTCAATAATCCTTTCCTCCGGTTTGAAAGCAGTAAGCATATTTAAACCAAGTTTATCTATTGCCTTATGGATCAACTCAATATCGCACTTATTTCCAATTAAACCACCTTGCTCTTCGTTAAAATAAAAAGTACCGGCATCTCTCAACACCTGCAAAGGTAACATTCCTATCAATTCACTACCTAAAATTTTATAACCCAATTTTTCAGCCTCCTTTTTTACTTCCTCAAAAGCGGTATGAATATTCGTTATTTTATAATTAGTCAGATTCATGGAAACCTGTGCCAAGCCATATTCTTCTATATACCAACCAATTGCTTTCAAATATGGAACAGCATCGGGATTTCCGGCTGAGCGTATATTGGCCGCTATCTTTTTTGCTACAAAAACATCTTTTGTATTTAAATTAACATTATATGCCAATAAAAAATCTCTGGCACCAATCACAGAAGTTCCTGCACTGAGATTAAAGGGCTTATTCCCATAATCCGGTTGCCAATTCGCACTTTTAAGTTTATGCTCCAATTTATTAAACTCGCCTTTTCTAATAACTGACAGATTTTTTCTTTTGGGGTTTGTGGCAGCTTCTTCATACAAATAAACCGGAATATTTAATTCTCGACCCACCTTTTCTCCCAGTTTCTTAGCCCATTTCACTGTTTCTGCCATAGAAATACCGGATATAGGTATGAGTGGACAAACATCTGTAACGCCAATGCGAGGGTGTGTTCCCTCGTGTTTTCTCATATCAATCAAATCTCCTGCTATTTTAATGGCATTAAAAGCAGCTTCTTCCACGCATTTAGGTTGTCCCACAAAAGTAAAGACTGTTCTATTCGCAGAAAACCCTATATCCCTGTGTAATAATTGTACCCCGGAAACACGATTAATTGCTTCCGTAATCAGATTAATTACTTTTTGATTTCTACCTTCACTAAAATTGGGAACACATTCTATAATTGCCATAGAAACTATTAATCCGGACAGCCGGAACACAAATTTTGACAAACCTAATTATTTTGAATATAAATGCCAAACTAAATAAAAACTCAATATACAGTTTTTCATCCTGTCTTTTTGCAATATATTTACAACATAAACAGAATACTATAAAATTTCAATAGAAATGGCTACTTTCAAAAAAGCATAAAAATGAAGTTATATAATAATATTTTAGAGACTGTTGGAAATACTCCACTCGTAAAGCTTAATCAGGTAACAGCCGAACTTCCCTGCCCTGTTTATGCAAAACTGGAAGGTTTCAATCCCGGCAATGCCATTAGTGACCGAATTGCAGAAAAACTGATTGAAGCAGCAGAAGCATCCGGTGAACTTAAACCGGGAGGAACAATCGTAGATAGCACGGCCGGAAATACAGGTATGAGCTTGGCAATAGTAGCAATTTTCAAGGGATATCATTGTATATTCACTACCAATGACA
>DATGTY010000369.1:0-2700 GCA_035301605.1 Chitinophagaceae bacterium
TTGGAGACTTTCCGATTGTTAAAACGGTGAATAATTCACGTCAACTTGATATTACAACGGCTTATATGATTGACCAACAAGGAGAAAATATTGATTCTGTTGTTGAGCATACTTTATATAAAGGCCTTGGGACGTATTTGCCAAATGGAACAACTTACAAAGACTTTACGGATAATCATATCCTGAGTTCGCAAAAAGTCTTGCCTACTATTTCGGATAGTATAAAGGAAGGAGCCGTTGAGGCTGTTATCTTTGGATTTATTGCGATATTCTTATATATCCTAGTAAGATTCCGTAGATGGCAGTTTTCTGTCGGTAGTATTGTTGCTTTGATACATGACTCCTTAATCGTTATTATTGTCTTCTCTTTCTTGAAGGATGTGGTGCCTTTTTCAATGGAAATTGACCAGAAATTTATTGCTGCGATATTGACGGTGATAGGATATTCCATTAATGATACGGTGATTGTATTTGATCGTATTAGAGAATATTTTGGAAAGAAAATGGGATTAGACAGAAATTCGATTTTTAATAAGGCGATTAATGATACTTTAAGTCGGACGATTATGACTTCATTGACTGCTTTCTTGGTATTGTTGATGCTCTTTATCTTCGGTGGTGCTTCTACCAGAGGTTTTGCTTTTGCCATGTTAATTGGTGTGGTTGTAGGTACCTATTCTTCTATCTTTGTAGCTGCTCCATTAGTGCTTGATTTGGATAGAAAGAATGGTTTAATGTCAAAAGAAGAAGAAAGGTTAGCTAATCGGAAAGCACGTTTGGAGTCGGTTAATAAATAAAGTATATGGGTTCTCCTTCTTTTAACTATATTATACTGGGAGCTGCAATAGTTTTGTTTGTAGTTACTTTAGTTAAAGATTGGAAACCTTTTTCTAAAAAGAAAGAAAAGAAAATATCAGAAAATGATGCTTCGGCTTTGTCTCCTCAAGGGGATAAAGCCGATATTGTTTTGCCCTTGTGTTTGCAGGCTTATGAACGGCTGGTAGTCTTTTTGGAAAGAATACGGTTGGATTCTCTGGTTAAAAGATTGAATAGACCGGAGATGAGCGTAAAAGAAACGGAACGTCTTTTTATAGAATCCATCCGCGCAGAATTTGAACATAACGTATCTCAACAGATTTATGTGAGTGATGCCTCTTGGGAAGCAATTTCTACGGCCAAAGAACAGATAATCCACTATATTCATATCACAGCTTCCAAATTATCGTCTTCCGAAAATGGCAGGCTGTTGAGTCAACAGCTGTTATCTCAGCCTTTTCATGAAGCGCATGATCCTGTGAAAATCGCTTTAGATATTCTTAATAATGAGTCTAATAAGCTGATAAACCGCAGACAGCGCTAGCTATCAGGTATTTGTTTATTTTACCCAATATATTTGGTTAACTTAGCTCAATGGATTTCAGTGTTAAGAGATGCTGAAATTCAATCCTTATGACGTAATAAATTTTTTAGTTGATGGAATTTGATAAATCTGATTTTAGGAGACTTTTGCATATCATGGATGAATTGAGAGTCCAATGTCCCTGGGATAGAAAGCAAACCATTCATTCGCTCCGGCAGCAGAGTATTGAGGAGCTATATGAACTTACCGATGCTATCTCCGATGAAGATTGGGAGGGGATTTGTGAAGAATCCGGCGACCTGCTGTTGCATCTTGTCTTTTATGCAAAAATTGCTTCTGAAAAAGGACAATTTACTATCAATGACGTGATTGAAGGTATTTGTGATAAATTAATTTCCAGACATCCGCATATTTATGGAGATGTGAAAGTAAAAGATGAGGAAGAGGTGAAAAGGAATTGGGAGGAATTGAAATTAAAAGAAGGAAAAAAATCGGTACTTCAGGGCGTCCCTAAAGCCATGCCGCCATTAATGAAGGCTATTAGAATTCAGGAAAAAGTAAAGAAAATTGGCTTTGATTGGGAAGAAGTAAGTCAAGTGAAGGACAAGGTGGCAGAAGAAAAAAAGGAATTGGAAGAGGCTGTTTCTGCCAATGATAGAGATGCTATGGAAGCTGAAATGGGAGATTATCTCTTTTCCTTGGTGAATTATTCCCGATTTTTGGGAATTGATCCTGAAAAGGCACTTGAGCAAACGAACAGAAAATTTATTCATCGGTTTAAAAAGATGGAAGAATATAGTGTCAGTGAAAATAATCCTTTGTCCGGAATGAACTTAGGGGAGATGGATAAACTATGGAAGCGGGCAAAAGAAAATGAAAATTAAATTATTTTGTACCTGATTTATGAAGGTAGATGTTACAAAACTAAAGAAATTCGTTTTCCGAAATGGCTATTTATTAATCATTTCTGCATGGCTTATTACGCTGTCTTTTTTGGTTAATAATTATTGGTGGTATATCTCATCTCCATCACATGTTCAGGAGCTTTTAGAGGATAATATTCAAAGAAGAGAAAATAAGTTTTTTGCCCTGTCTTCCGATACCACTTTGATGTATAAGCTATTGAATCGTGATTATGATAATAGTGCTATACAAAAATACACCGGGAATCAGCAAGATTTCTATTTGTATTTTTTTAAAGGAGATTGGGGTAGTTTTTGGACTTCCAATCAGATTGCGATAGATAGTAGCGTTTTAAGTTTGAAAGAAGGCACTTATTTTCGAAAACTGAAGAGTGGTTATTATGAAATAATAAGGAAGAATCTGGATAGCCAGAATCA
>DATGTY010000370.1:0-6188 GCA_035301605.1 Chitinophagaceae bacterium
AAAATAGCAGTATAGCCTAAAAAATCTCCATCTCTATATAAGCCTACAATAAGTTCTTTTCCATTATCACTCACTTTAAAAGCTTTCAATCTTCCTTTTTTAATATAGAACAAAAAGTGCGGCCTATTGTCCTCCATAAAAACCAGCTGTCGTTTTTCATAATGATTACTCTCTCTATCTTTTACAAGCGTTTGCAAAGCGGAATTTTCATTCACAGAAACAGAATAAAAGCTATTCTCCCTCTTTGCCTCCTCCCGTTTTCTATCTACCTTCTCTAAGCGACTTTCTATAGCATTTAATAACTCAGTATCATTAAAAGGCTTGGTAATATAATCATCTGCTCCCATATTCATTCCCTTCCGAAAATCGACTCTCTCCGTCTTGGCAGTCAAAAAAATAAAAGGGATATTCCTAAGTTCTTCTTTCTTTTGCACAAGATGCAATAGTCCAAAACCATCAAGAACAGGCATCATAATGTCAGAAACTATGAGATCAGGAAGACATTCTAACGCTTTAACAAATCCCATTTTTCCATCTTCTGCAAGAAAAACTTCATAGCCAGCCAGTTCCAGAATCTCAGACATATTATCCAAAATATCACGATTATCCTCTATGAGCAATATTCTCTTCATAATTTAAACAGTAATTTAAAACTTGTCCCTATTCCCAAGTCACTTTTAAAAGAAACGCTCCCATTCATCAGCTCTACATATTTTGCCACAATATACAATCCTAATCCCGTCCCCTGAATATTTAAGACATTATTTCCTCTAAAAAACCGTTCATAAAGATGTTTTTGGTCATCTAGCGGAATACCGGGACCGTTATCTTTTATTTCAATCACAACTTTGTCCGCATCCACTTTACTCTTAAGTTGAATTTCATCCTCCTCCTCACAAAATTTCAATGCATTAGACAAAAGATTAATCATAATGCTCTTTATAAAATCAGCATCTAAATACACCATTTCTGTACCATCATGTTCATAATTAACCTTCTGACCGCGTTTTCTTACATCTTTCATCTCATTGACCACAGCAGAAATCACTTCAACTAGATTAAATCTGGAATATCTTACTTCAGTTCTACCCTCCTCCATTTTTCCAATAGAAAGAAACTCATCTAAGATATTTGTTAAGGTTTTTACGGAAGCAGTTATTCTATTTGTGTGCTTCTCTCTTTTCGGCTGATCTGCTGCTTCTGTATATTTATCTATCAATGCAGCCGAAGATAAGATGGTACTCAGAGGTGTTCTAAACTCATGAGATGCCATGGAGACAAATCGGGTTTTTAGGTCATTTAATTCTTTTTCTTTGGTCAGAGAACTCAAAATCTGATCAATTTTTTCCTGATACCTGACTTCTGCCTTTTCTTTCTCCTTTCTAACCGTTATATCTATAATAAAAGCAATAACAAAAATGCCTTCTTCGGTGTGTACCGGGCTTAAACTCACTTCTACAGGAAATTCCGATCCATCTTTTCTTAATCCATACAAATCTCTTCCTGCTCCCATAGCGCGCGTTTCGGCATGACCGTAATAATCATTCCTTTCCACTTTATGTTTTCTATGGAAGCGTTTAGGAATTAAATCTTCAATGGCCTTTTCTTCCAGTTCATTTCTTTGGTAACCAAAATTTTTCTCTGCAAACTCATTAGCCAAAATAATATAGCCACGCTGATTAGTCACTATAATCCCCATGGTCGCATGCTTGAATATGGACTCAAAAAGAGAGTCTATCAACTCCGAACGATTCATTCTGTATTTTTTAATGCTTTAACAATGATTAGTTCTAACAAAAAAACCTCCCTTGTCAGAAGGGAGGTTTTTTGACTTAATTTATATACTTTCTTTATTATTGATTATTGGCTCTTTCAGCTTTAGCCTTTTCGTAAGCAGCCTTTTTCTTCTTGTACTCCTGCATTTGCTGGGCATAATCAAGAACCTGCGGTGCCACTTTATCATTCTCATTTATTGACAATGCTTTTTTCGCATACTGGGTAGCAGCGTCCAAGTTTTTAGCCTTCAAATTAGTTAATGCCAAATTGCTGTAGATATTAGCCACTACTGTACTATGGGGATCAATCTCTAATAATTTACCCATATAAACTTTGGCTTGATCCATATTTTTCTGCTTTGCTGCACATTTTGCACCATAACTATAGATATTCTTTAAAGTAGATTGAATATTACTTAAATCATTGGAGCTATCCTTTTTAACGGCAGCGATATATTGATTATAAGCTTCCATACCTAAACCTGACAGACTCGTATCCTTCATCTGAAGGGTACGTCCTTTATAGAAATAACCGGAAGGTTGATCAGGATATTTTTCTATAAATGTACTCCAAGCAGCTGCAGCATCATCATAAGATCCTATATTATTAATTGCAGCTCCATACATAGCTTTTGCCCTGTAATAATAATCACCCATGGTAGTTTCATCATCTTTCGCAATCTTGAATAACTTATCATACCATAGTTTGGCTGCCTTGTATTCATCATCTTTACTCAAATCTTCAGCAGTTTTTCTGATAAACGCTAAATTAGTTGTGGTATCAGCATCTACATACTTAGATAAATATTCTAATTGTTTATCCTTATTGCCCATTTTTTCCATGATGGATGCATAAGTCTTATAATCAAAAGGTTTTATATCTTCCTCTTTCACATTACTAAAATAAGTATCCATATTCTTTTTAGCTGCCTCATAATCCTCTAATTTCATTTTACTAACAGCAATCAATTTATATAAACGCGTATGTGTTTTTTCGTCAATAGGCTGTTTCATCAAATCCTGTGCTTTGCTGATAGCCTCATCATATTTATCCTGGAGATAAAGTACATCCACTAAGTAAATTTTAGCATTCAATTTATCATCCGTTAATTTCATGTACTTATTCAAGTAATTTTCAGCCTTTCCTAAATCTCTAACTCTGTAGTATGTAAACAATTTTAAGAATACAGGGGTAAATTTAGAATCTGCTTTGGCTGCTTTTTCCCAATTCAGCAATGCAAGACTATCCTGACGAGCACGCTCCCACAAATTACCCAATTTAAATGCTGCTTTAGCATAATGTGGGTCTTTTAATAATGCCGTCTCAAAACTAGTAGCAGCTTTACCTCCACCGGTTGATTGATGTGCATAAATATTCCCAATTGCCGTATAATCTTCAGCAGTAAATTCATATTTATCATTACGGCTGTTATTCTTAAATTCATCTAAAAGGTTAATAGCAAATTTCGCGTCTGCTTTAGGATCCAGAGAAGTTGCTTTAATAATGCCTCTTAAGACATTCATATCTCGCCCTTTGGATTCATCCCAGGCTTTTTGAAAATACTGTTTTGCCTTTTCGTAATTTCCTTTTAAAACTTCAATTCTTCCATAACCAACATAGGCCAATCCTGCGTCACGTTTTTTACCTTCTTCAAGAATAGTTTCAAAACTTTTATGAGCAGCCTCTAATGTGTCAAGATTCGTTTGAGCTACACCCAAATAGTAATAATAAATTCCTATATCACTACGGCTTCCCGGCACACCCATATCTTTCATTGCCTTCAAAGCGGCATTACTTTGGTCATAATACAAATCCTGTTTCACGTCTTTCAGGGACTGGGCAAACAAGGCCTGTCCAACAAACAATAGCATTACCGCTAACAAACATGCTTTCTTTCTCATCATTTTTCTTTTTTTATTTTACTTGTTAAATATTAATGTAAATTAGCTTTACGTATCTGATAATTAAACTTCAAAGGGAATAATCTTTGTTTGTAAATGATTAATTGTCCCTTATTTCCTGTTAAAAAGTTTGCAAATCCCGTGCCTAATCCAAAATAAGGCTGACGTAAAACAAAATACACATTTCGGGTTAAAGGATACGTTTTAAAGGCAATATATGCCTGATAAGGTTTAAAATAATATTTTCTGTAAGCAGGATCATCCGGGTCAAAAGAACCACTTTCCTCCAGATAATTATGCGTAGAATCTCCCATCAAGGCAATTACTTTTATCTTATCTAAAAAGCTTAATCCTGTGGAATCATAGGGGTTAGAGATCCATCCGGCACCTATCACTCCAAGCGCATTTTCATGAGAAGCCACATAATCAACCACTTCCTCACTACCGCCCGCAGTCTTGATATCTTCTCCAAATTCCTTTCCTTCCAAAACAGAATCTTTCACATAATGAACCAAACTGGAATTAGCTATCGAAAAGACAACCTCATAATTTTTTACCGTATCTTTCCCTAGCATAATATCCTTCAAATTTTTCATGGTCATCAGCGAATCCTTATTTGCAGGGTTAACAATCAGTGCAACGCCATCCCTCGCAAATTTCTTTTGCGCCATAGAGATTTCTATTTTGTTAAAATATGCTTCTTCGTCCTTACTCAATGGTCTGGTCACAATAATTAACTCTGCACTGCTATCGATTAAATCTTTAAAACACTGCGTTTCAGAAGTATATTTTGGAATAATGTGCGCATCGGGATGCAAATTCTCAAATACAGCAATCTCAGTATCTATAAGCGATTTAAAGGATTCATCCGCACTAATATGTATCGTACCGGAAGTTCTGGTCGTAGGCGCTTTCTTTCCTCTATTACAAGAAACAACTCCTGCCAACAAAATGAGCCCTGCCAAGTATATGCCTATCCTATTCATTTTATCTAATTATTCGCTTTCTTTTTCAATTCCCAAACCTAAAACAGATGTTTAATTCCCCTATAAATTCGAAACAATCCATAGGCAATCAGCAATCCTCCAAGTCCCCAAATAAAAACAGATGAAGTTCCCTGCTTAAATTCAAAGCCTAATTTTTTCGACATAAACACAAAAACACCACCTCCTATATACATTAACCCCATCGCAGAATTATAAATCTCCTTGAATTGATTATATCCTCTTCTTTCCTTCTTTCTCTCCGGTCTCTCCATAAATTTATATCCTAATAAAAGCTACTTAGTAATTTTGCAATGGCAATGATACAAAATTTTATTTTTCCATATGGGATTTTTTCCCAAAAATTGTACTATTATGCCCTAAAAAATATAAATAAGCTCTAAAAGCGGACGTAAAATACGTATTTTACTGGTTCTTTGTTAAAAATCCAACAATATAAGTTATCTTATCAAAATAAACGCGAATTTTTTAAAAAAAATATCACATGAAAATATTAATGGTTTGCATAGGAAACATTTGTCGCTCTCCAATGGCAGAAGGTATCATGGAAAATATGATAAAAAAACAGGATCTTCCTTGGTCTATAGATAGCGCGGGAACCTCCTTTTCCCATATTGGCGAAGCCCCTCATTTATTCTCTCAAAAAGTAGCCCAAGAACATGGAATTAATCTTTCCAAGCAAAGAGCCCGACAATTTAAAAAAGAAGATCTCGAAAAATTTGATAAGATTTATGCCATGGAAAAAGACGTTTATGAAGACATCATCCGCATGACCAACAAGCCGGAGGAAATCAATAAAGTAGATTTGCTGCTTAATGAATCCTATCCCGATGAAAACAAATCTGTTCCCGATCCATGGTATGGTGGCGAAGCCGGATTTCATCAGGCATGGAAACTTATTTCTGATGCCTGCAATAAAATTATAGAGAAATATAACTAAACATGAATGTCATTTTATGGATTGCAATAGGACTGCTGCTACTGATACTAACAGGTATTTTAATTTGTTATCAGTGGATTAGCATAGTCTCTCATCCATATATTTATCATTCTATTGAGAATCTGCCCTCCGGTCGAAAAGGACTTCTTTTAGGTACTGCTAAGCTAACCAGAGAAGGAAATGAGAATTTATTCTTTTCTTTTCGCGTAAAAAAAGCTGCAGAATTATATCATTCCGGAAAAATACAGGAAATTATCATCAGCGGAGCTGACAAACATCCCTTACATAAGGATGAAGTAGATGACATGGCAAAATCTTTATCTAAACAAAGCGTTCCATATCATGCCATAAGAAAAGATCATAAGGGATTTCGAACCTGGGTTTCTGTCTGGCGGTGTAAAAACAGCTACAACATTGTCAGCCCGCTTATTATTTCTCAAAAATTCCACAATCAACGTGCTGTTTTTATAGCGCGAAAGATGGGAATGCATCCGCTGGCCCTCAATGCCCAAAAAGTACATGGACGCGCCGGATTTATTATTATTATTCGAGAGGCTTTGGCCAGAG